>NZ_CADEGP010000013.1 GCF_902826915.1 uncultured Nitrosomonas sp. | reverse complement strand
CCCGCGACCCCCGGCGTGACAGGCCGGTATTCTAACCAACTGAACTACCACTCCCAAACTGGCTATATTGATTGGTGGGTGCTGACGGGATCGAACCGCCGACATTCGCCTTGTAAGGGCGACGCTCTACCAGCTGAGCTAAGCACCCCAATCAGAAAGTGCGCTAGTTTACTGCATCTTTGAGTGCTTTACCAGCACTGAATTTAGGTACCTTAGCTGCTTTGATCTTAATGGCTGCACCGGTACGAGGATTACGGCCCGTGCGTGCAGCTCTTGTGCCTACTTTAAAAGTCCCAAATCCGACCAAAGTTACACTTTCATTCTTTTTAAGCGCTCCCTTTATTGCAGTTAATGCTCCATCCAATGCACTTCCTGCTGAGGCTTTGGAAATTTTAGCCGATTTCGCGATAGCTTCAATGAGTTCGGATTTGTTCATATAATTCCCCTTCTAAGTTAATGGTAATTAAATCACAAGAAAATACTGCAGTCGCACTTATATCAAGCCGTTAACGCCCGGTCAAGCAAATTAAGGCATCCCCGCAACATCATTAATTTGATTGATCAATGTTACAGAAAGCCACACACTTTACATTAAAATAATAAAAATACATACAAACAATGTGTTATATTCAAAAGATAGAAATCATTAACACCTCATCGAATCAATTTAATATCAATAAATTTCTGATTTCTGTTCACGATTTAACAACACTTCCACAGCACTTCGCGCTGGAACACCTTCATGTAAAATACTGCAAATTGCTTGTGTAATGGGCATTTCAATATTCAATCTCTTACCTAATTGCAGCACTGATAGCGCTGCATGCACACCTTCAGCTACATGTCCAAGCTCATTCAAAATATCGTGCAATGTTTTCCCTGCAGCTAACATCAATCCTACTCGCCTGTTCCGTGATAGATCGCCAGTACTTGTCAAAATCAAATCACCCACACCCGCCAATCCGATAAAAGTTTCCATCTTTCCGCCCAAGCTGAGCCCTAGCCTAGTTATTTCCATTAACCCTCGCGTGATTAATGCGGCACGTGCATTGTGGCCAAACCCAATACCATCAGAGATACCTGCCGCGATTGTAATTACATTCTTTATCGCGCCTCCGGTTTCCACACCGACAATATCTTCACTGGTATAGATTCTCAATCTTGGGCTATGCAATTCTGCCGATATTCTGCTTGAAAACTCAGGTTCGTTAGAGGCAAATGTCAAAGCTGTCGGCAATCCCTGTGCAACTTCTTCCGCAAAACTAGGGCCCGATAAAACTCCGCAATAAGAAAATTGAACACCATACTCTTCCTCAACAACTTGATGCGGTAGATAAGCAGTTCCTGCCTCTAAACCCTTACATCCCCAAATAAGCGGCACTCTGATATCGCTTGCAACGATAGTCCGTAAAGTTTCGCGTAAGCCTGCAATGGGAACAACAATCAAAGCAAGATCAACACCATCCAGTGCCTCAGTAAGTTGCGAAGTAATTTTTAGAGATTTAGGTAACAAATATCCTGGCAGGAAAGATTGATTAATGCGTCGATTATCCATATCAACTGCATGTTCTGGATCTTTCGTCCACAAATTTATTTGATGACGTGCAGAAAAACTAATTGCTAATGCGGAACCCCATGCACCTGCACCCAGTACTGCAATTTTCATGAACCCCAAACCTGACTGACTTTAACATAACCCATTGAACCGTCGCTATGTCGCACTTTTACCCACCCTTGAATTTCGGACTGCAACCACTCCATAACTATATTCTCTTCAGCTTGAAATACTAATTCTGAGTTAATATCTGCAGACAGGTAAACATCAGCTAATGGCACTGTCACAATAACATAGCGTTGCTGGCTCAAATCTTTCTTCTGAACCCAAGCAAGCCCCCCGCTACTATCACGAACTTTTGCCCATCCATCGACATCCACCACGACCTCAACTGGGAGATGGCGCCCTGCAACAAATAATTTATCAGCTTGTAGCGACGGCGCATCATACATAACAATGGCATTTTCAGCTATTGAGAAAAACTCCATCTCAGCCATCACATAATCTGGAAGTAAAAATAAAATACTCATCATCGCGGTCAGCATTTTAAACTTCAGTCTAGGCACAGGACTCCGCAATTTTCTTTTCATTGTAGGATAACTTCCAAGCTTCAAGATTTTTATCAATTTAATGTGTACTGGATTCCGCTTTTTTTTGCTGATAGATTGCTTCAAAATTTACCGGATTGAGAATTACCGGTGGGAAACCGGCTCTAGTCACAATATCCGATACCACCTCGCGCAAATAGGGGAAAAGAATATTAGGACACCCGATCCCCAAAACGGGATCTATTTCCTCATTCGGAATATTTTGAATACGAAAAATGCCGGCCTGTTGCGTCTCAATCAAAAACATTATCTTATCTTTAATCTTAGCGGTAACCGTTACCGTTAATTGCACTTCGTACAATCCTGCATCAATACTCTGATGTTTAGTTCCCAGTTGCAAATTAATCTCGGGCGTATCTCTTTCCAAGAAGATATTAGGTGCATTTGGAATCTCCAGAGATAAATCCTTCACATAAATTTTTTCTATAGCAAAAACTGGTTGCAGCTGCTCACTCATATATTAATATCCAGTAGTGAATAAAAGTTATAAATTACATTTAAATCGCAATAAAGACTCTAATCCTGCGATCAAGTTGCCAGCAATACTGCTAATTCCCCCTTACGATCAAGTTGTGTTAAATCATCATAACCTCCCACATACCGCTCTCCAATATAAATCTGAGGAACAGTACGGCGGCCGGTTTTATCCATCATCTCGACACGCTGGTCAGGCTCTAAGTCAATACGAATTTTCTCAATCTCCTCAACACCTCTTGAACGCAATAAGCTTTCGGCCATTTTACAATAAGGACAAAAACCTGATGTATACATAATTACTCTGGGCATATGACTCTCTAACGCTTGGCGATAGGTAAACCAGCACGCTTCCATGCATCAATGCCACCCATTAGATTAATTACCTGAGAAAAACCATTTTTCTTCAAAACCACGCTGGGATTATTCGATCGAATACCAGCCCGATATATTACAAGGATAGGTTTTTCCTTAAACTTCTGAAGTTCTGTCCAGCGCTCCGCAATTTTCTCAGCCGGAATATGTTTAGAATTTGGTAAATGACCTGCTGTATACTCACTATCATCACGGACATCCAGCACTAACGCGTCCTGGTAGTTGATTAATTGAACCGCGACTCGCGTATCGACCTCTTTTATGCCCCGCTGTGTAAGCATAGGCCACAACAACAGTGATCCACTGACTAATGCCGTAATAACAAAGAGCAAATTCTCCAATCTCAGCAGAAAATGGTCTTGAAATATTGATAATTCCATATAAATTTTATTCTAGTATTAAATAATGATTTTATCAGAAACTAAAAAACTACGGGGTTCCTTTAACCTCCTGCAAAGAGTAAATACTTTATCCTGATAATATTCTGATAAAGCAGACAAACACTGTAACTTCAAACTTTATGGCGAGTTATCCGCTCATCCAATAACTCAATCCAGTGTTTCACGGGTGTTGATGTACCGTTCTTCAGATGCATCAAACACCCAATATTCGCAGTAGCAACCTGATCCGGTTTTCCGGACTCAAGCGCAATGATTTTATTTTCTAAGAGCTGTTGCGAAAGTTCCGGCTGCAAAATTGAGTACGTACCTGCTGAACCACAACATAGATGCGCATTGGGAACAACGGTTAAATCAAAACCGGTAAGCATCAGTATTTGCTCCACTACACCACGAATTTTCATGCCATGCTGCAGAGTACAAGGAGAATGGAAAGACAATCTTGTCTGATTCAACTCTAATCGCGATTGGACCAATTGTTGCAGATTCTCGATTTCAACCAATAACACTTCACTAATATCTTTGGTCAGAGCTGAAATATTCTCCGCTTTTTCTGCATAATCCGGATCATGACTTAATAAGTGCCCATATTCTTTGACCGTTACACCACATCCACTCGCAGTCATCACAATCGCTTCGATTCCTTTTTGCTCCACCAAAGGCCACCAAGCATCTATATTGCACCGCATATAGTTAAGTCCATCCTGCTGGGCATTCAAATGAAAGGCAACTGCGCCACAACATCCCGCATTTCTAGCCTTGATCAATGATATGTCCAAGCTGTTTAGCACACGTGCAGTAGCGGCATTAATATTAGGCGCCAATGACGGTTGCACGCAACCGTCAAGAACCAGCATTTTGCGCGCATGCCGCTCTGCAGGCCACGCACCGGCAGGATCAGGCTTAACCGGAACTTTTCTTTTGAGTTTCTGCGGCAAGAATGGGCGTACGACCTGACCCACTTTGAAAAACGTATTGAATAGCGATGGATTAGGCAAAATTTTCCGCAGTGTATAACGCAAAACTTCTGGTCCAAGATTACGCTTTACCTGTTTCTCAACAATGCCTCGGCTGATATCCACTAAGGCACCGTAACGCACCCCTGATGGGCAAGTCGTTTCACAGGCACGGCATGTAAGGCATCGATCCAGATGCAATTGCGTTTTTTGCGTGACCGGCTGCCCTTCCAGCATCTGTTTCATCAGATAAATACGGCCGCGTGGACTATCCAGCTCATCACCCAGAATCTGATAAGTAGGGCAAGTCGCCAAACAAAAGCCGCAATGCACGCAACTACGCAAGATGGCATCCGCTTCCTGCCCTTGGGGTGAGTTTTTTATAAAATTAGCAAGCTTGGTTTGCATTTAAAACTCTGAATAAAGCCGGCCGGGATTAAAAATTCCCGATGGATCAAATTTTTCTTTCAGCAGACGATGAATTTCCATCATAGCCGGATCCAACGGATGAAACACAGCATTGCGAAACGCATTACTACGAAACAAGGTAGCATGACCGCCCGCATTTTTAGCTATTTTACGAATTATTTCCTGATCCACACTTGCATCGCAAAGCAACCACCGTAAGCCGCCACACCACTCCAGTAATTGTTTTCCGGGTAGCAATATAGGCGCTGCTGTTGATTTAATTGATAAACGCCATAGAAGCTTATCTGATTGAAAAAAATCATGCGATTGCTCGCGCACCGATTGCCAGAAGGCCTTACCTCCTGCCAACTCTTCGCCTCCCAATTTTATTTGTGCTGCGCGCACTGCTGATTCAGCACCAGATAGCCTGAGAAACAATACGCCATCAACATAACAAGTTGCTGAAATCGGCAGCGGCTTGCTAGCCCATTGATTCATTTTCTCGATCGCTGCAGCTTCATTCATAGGCATCTGCACCGTAATTTCAAATGACGGTTTTGGCAAGACCTTCAGCGAAACTTCCAGCAACACGCCTAAAGTACCCATGGCTCCCACCATCAACCGGGAAACATCATAACCCGCGACATTTTTCATTACTTGTCCGCCAAAACGCAAATCTCTACCTTTTCCGTCGAGCAATCGCGTACCCAACACAAAATCACGCGTCGCACCAGCAGCAACACGACGCGGACCTGATAAACCAGCCGCTATGCAACCACCCAAAGTCGCATCTGCACCAAAATGTGGCGGCTCGAATGCCAACATTTGCCCATGCTGCGCTAGCAAAGCATCCAGATCCGCTAAGCGTGTACCTGCGCGCGCTGTAATCACCAACTCAGTCGGTTCGTAATCAATAATGCCGTGATACGCCGTCGTATCTAGCAAGGTATCTTTTTGCCCGAATGAGGAATTACCATAAAAATGCTTGGTGCCGCCGCCGCGTATTTGCAATGAGGACTTATTCTCAGCCGCAGCACAAATGACTGCGCTATATTGATCAATAATAATTTGTTGCATAGATTTTAAAAGCGTGGCAATTCCGCAAATTTTTCCTCGCCCCGATGCACATGCATGGCGCCCAATTCCGCGCAACGATGTAAAGTAGGAACCGCTTTACCGGGATTCAGCAATCCCGTTGGATCAAATGCCGCCTTCACCGCATGAAACATTGCCAACTCACCTGCGCCGAATTGGATACACATCTGATTGATTTTTTCCATTCCCACGCCATGTTCTCCGGTAATCGTACCCCCTGCATGAATACACATCTCCAGTATCTTTCCACCAAATTCTTCGGTTCTTTCCAATTCACCAGGCTGATTGGCATCGTATAAAATCAAGGGGTGTAAGTTACCATCCCCGGCATGAAACACATTCATGCAGCGTAACCCATATTCCTGGGATAATTTCTCAATGCCGCGCAGCACGTCGGCCAATCGTTTACGCGGAATCGTTCCATCCATGCAGTAATAATCCCGCGAAACTCTACCAGCAGCAGGAAATGCCGCTTTCCGTCCGGCCCAAAACCTAAGGCGCTCTGCTTCATTGCACGAGGCGCTGATTTTGGTTGCTCCGCTTTGCTGCATGATGGTATAAATTTGCTGAATCTCATCTACCACTTCTTCATCGCTGCCATCGGATTCACACAACAAAATTGCCGCCGCATCCAAGTCATAACCCGCTTGTAAAAATTCTTCCACTGCATGGATAGTAATTTTATCCATCATTTCCATACCGGCGGGAATAATGCCTGCGGCGATGACATTCGCCACCGCATTACCTGCCTTGAGTACATCATCAAATGCTGCCATCACCAACTGTGCTTTCTCCGGCATTGGAATCAGTTTCACGGTAATTTCCGTGATTATACCCAGCATACCTTCGCTACCGGTCATTAACGCGAGCAAATCATACCCCGTACTATCCAAACTCTCGCCGCCTATTTCCAGACACTCACCGCCAATCGTCAAAACCCGCAATTTGACAATGTTGTGCACAGTTAGGCCATATTTCAAGCAATGCACACCCCCCGAATTCTCCGCAACGTTACCGCCGATCGAGCAAGCAATCTGCGATGAAGGATCGGGCGCATAATATAAGCCATACATCGCCACTGCCTCACTAATCGCCAGATTCCTGACTCCTGGCTGCACACGCGCCATACGCGCCAGTGGGTCAATCGCGACAATCTGATTCAGTTTGGCTAATGACAGCAAAACACCTTGCATATGCGGCAGTGCGCCTCCTGATAGACCAGTACCTGCACCACGCGCCACGACAGGAGTGCTCGTAGCATGGCAAAGCTGCAAAATTTTGATGATCTGCTCTTCCGTGTGCGGCAACACAACCACCAGCGGTAATTGCCGATACGCTGATAAGCCATCGCATTCATACGGCCTCAAATCTTCGGTTTCGTATAGCACCGCCTCATGCGGCAATATCGCACGCATTTTGTTAACAAGTTCTTGTAGAGCCATGCAGTTAGTTATTCCAGATGCTTCCGAATTTCGTGGTTAGCAAGTTTTTCCAGCATTTTGACAATAGCGGAATTATCCCATTTTGCACCGCCATGCGCGAGACAAGCAGAAAATAATTCACGCACCGTTGCGGTATTCGGCAAACTCACACCCAAAGCCGATGCGCTTTCCAATGCAATATTTAAATCTTTTTGATGTAATTCAATGCGAAAACCGGGCTCAAAGCGCCGGTTAATCATGCGCTCCCCATGCACTTCCAACACGCGCGAAGCCGCAAAACCGCCCAACAAAGCCTGTCGAACCTTAGCCGGATCCACTCCTGCTTTGGAAGCGAACAATAACGCTTCAGCCACTGCCTCGATCGCTGAAGATACGACAATCTGATTGGCAATTTTGCAAACCTGGCCAGCACCATTTTCACCCACGCGCACAACGCTCTCTCCCATTAACTCAAGAATGGGTTTCACATTCTCGAACACTGCCACGCTCGTACCTACCATGATCGTCAGCGCCGCATTTTTCGCCCCGACATCACCGCCAGACACAGGTGCATCCACATAATCATGACCCAGCGCATTGATGCGCGTTGCAAATTTACGCGTTTCCAATGGCGAAATCGAACTCATATCCACAATCGTTTTGGCCTGTCCTGAACCAAGTCTCAATCCCTCGACAATGCCATTTTGGTCAAACAAAACCTTCTCCACATCCGGCGTATCTGGCAACATAGTTATAATTATATCCGCATGCCGAGCCACTTCTTTAGGCGACAAAAATTCCCTGCCACCCAGCGCAATCAAATCCGCAGTCACCCCGCTGCGCGAATGCAGAAACAGACTATGCCCCCCCTTGATCAAATGTCCAGCCATAGGCTTCCCCATGATACCCAGACCGACAAAACCGATATTTGCCATAAAAATATAAACCGGATTTAAGAAAAATCAAATGAAAGAAGCTAATTACACCATACTTAGCCACTTTTTAGAAACCAATCACGCGGACAACTGCAGCGGCTCCATTAACCCATTCTGGTTAACTGATCACCCCACCAATTGCTGGCAGATGATGGGAAGAACGTGGGAAAGGCGATCAGGTCGGCCCACAATGGCATAACCTCCTTTTCCAAAGAGATAGGGAAAATAATCCTGAGCCTTGCGGTCTATCGTAATCCCAAATACCGAAAGCCCGGCTTTACGGGCTTCCAGAATCGCTCGCCGGGTATCTTCAATACCGTAACGGCCCTCATAATAATCCAGATCATTGGGTTTGCCATCGCTTAATAAGAACATCAGACGATGGCGCTCAGGACGTTTACTCAGAAGTTGACAGGTATGACGTAAAGCGGCTCCCATACGCGTGTAGTAGCCAGGGCGCAGCACCGCGATGCGACGCAATACCTGGCTATTAAAAGCTTCATTAAAATCTTTGATGACTGAGACACGGACATGGTGTTTTTTGCGCGAAGTGAAGGTATAAATTGCGAAGGTATCTTTACAAGTAGCAAGACCCGACGCCAATGTTATCAAAGCTTCTTTTTCGATATCCAGGATGCGTCGGTTATTCACCCAACTATCGGTGGAAAGCGACACATCCATCAATATGGCAACAGCCAAATCGCGCGTCTGCTGGCGCGATTTTAAATAGATTTGATCAGAATTATTTCCATTAGCAAAAAAATCACATTGCGTCCGCACCAATGCATCGACATCCAATTCAATCCCATCCAATTGGTCACGCAAAATTTCACGCTTGGGCCGCAAGGCTTCAAACTGACGCTGGACTTTACGAAAAAGGCGCCTGGCCTGAAGGTCGGGCACCCATAATTCGCTGCCTTCTTCTGCATTCTGAAAAATAACTCGACATTGCTGAGCATGATAATCTTTGCGCCGATAGTCCCACTCAGGATAGGTGTGTTCTGCAATCAAGGCAGCTGGATTGACATCATCGGGTGCGAAATCAAGGTCAAATTTCAGCTTGGTCGCAGCCCTACGCTGATGCGGATTCAACGCTATTTCTTCAATTTTTTCAGAAACTTCCTTAGCTGCCTCTTCATCATCATCCTGCACAGCGCGATTGACATTGACCATTTCAGACCAACTGATGAGCTTCTCAAAACGATTCAATAACATTGGATCATCCCGCTCGCTTTGCTCGAGTCTCTCTCTACGACTTTTTTTCTTGCGCTGATCCTTACTTTCCGCACTGCTACTGCCATCATTCTGATCTGAACGATCCGCCATCGCACCTGAAGAAGCCTTGCCAAAATCTATTCTTCCCCACAAAGGAACTGGCAGAAAAGTATGATAATGCAGTGCGGCATTCCAGCACTCAAAATCAGGCTCAGGCTGCTTAATAGCATGCAAAAATATCTGACCACCTGCGTTTGAGCATGGCTTTCCTAATAGAGCCTGGATCACGGCTTCAATAGCTTGTTCCTGTTCAGACAGGAACCGTTCAGGCCGCTGTCTACAAAGCGCCTGACAGAGTTCTTGATAATCCTGAGCAAGTCCCGGAAAGGTATCGCATACTTTTAAGCTACTCCAATAGGCGTTATGCAAGAAAGCAAGATCCGTTTGCAAGGGATCACCCGATGTTTCACAGTGGAAATCTTCCGCCACGGCAAAGTAGGCGGCTAACCAAAAGTATAGACGCCGATTTAAGGCTGTCGATGGAAAGCAAGCAATGATAGCAGGCAGCAGCATCCGCTCGGCATTACATTCTATTCGCGGCATAGATTCCTGATCCATACCAAGGCGTTGCTTTATTTTCAGACGATGTCCAGAAGATTGCGGCGTCCCTGCTGCCAAAACAATGCCCGGCGCACCACCCATACCGCGAAAAAAAACACTCAGAGAAGAGCGAATCGAATCCAACGTAACCGCATCATCCGGGTAATAGGGATAACTATCTGCCTTACCGACCAGACGATGCCAATAGCGGCCGATTTGCTCTTCCAGATCGAGAAATTCCCACATGCTTTAGCCGTAAGTTGCGCGTATCAGTTCCAACAAACCTTGCTTAATGTCAAGATCATCACACAATGGTTCGACCAGCGCCGCTTCAGCCGCTTGGGCAGGATCCAATCCGGTTTTCATTAGAATCGCGCAGTAAACCAACAAACGAGTGGACACGACTTCTTCCAGATCGACTTCCTTCAGTTCGCGTAATCTATTCGCAAGATTCACCAGTGGCCTGCATTGTTCCATCGATAAACCGCTTTCGCTAGATACAATTTCAACTTCCGCTTCGAGCGGAGGAAAATCAAAGCTGATGGAAACAAAACGCTGGCGCGTACTTGGTTTCAAAGACTTCAGAATATTTTGATAACCTGGGTTATAAGATACCACCAGCATAAATTCATCAGGCGCCTTTAGAATCTCACCGGTGCGTTCCAACGGTAGAATCCGACGATCGTCCGTCACTGGATGCAGCACGACCGTGACATCTTTGCGTGCTTCCACGACTTCATCCAGATAACAGATACCACCCTCGCGCACGGCACGCGTCAATGGACCATCCACCCATACCGTTTCACCCCCCTGAAGCAGATAGCGTCCGGTCAAATCAGCCGCAGTCAGGTCATCGTGACAGGATACTGTATGGAGTGAGCGACTCAATCGAGCCGCCATATGGTTTATAAAACGGGTTTTGCCACACCCTGTCGGTCCCTTGATCAGCAAAGGCAATTGTTGACGATAAGCCGTCTCAAAGATTACGCATTCATTACCAATCGGTTTATAGAATGGAATTTCTTCCAATATGGATGGTCTTTGTAGTTCCTTCTGATGCTGGAACTGACTCACGATTGATAGCCGATATCATTATTGCGCATTCGATTGCGCCGTGACCTGCCCTCGGACAGGCCCCAATGCCGAATAAATATACAGTATTGCTCCGATCACAAAAAATATGCCGGAACCTAACCGGAACCAGTAGAACAATTCAACTTGCGACTGAATTTCCATGAAGCCCATTCCTAGCACACGCTGAAGATGTGTCTGCAAGACACCCGCAAACGCAAGCGTAAAAGTCATCAATACCATCGAACCGGTCATGATCCAGAAGCTCCACATATTCAGAATCTGATTAAATGGCTGCAATCCCCGCAGAGCCGGTAACGCATAAGTAAAGAAAGCTAGATTTAGCATGACATAAGCTCCATAAAAAGCCAGATGTCCATGAGCCGCTGTCAATTGGGTACCATGGGTATAGAAATTTATTGATGGAAAACTATGCATGAGACCTAGCACGCCAGCACCAAAAAAAGCCATTACCGGGCAACCCAGGCTCCAAAGCATGGCCGCTTTATTGGGGTGGTTACGCCCACTTCTGTGAACAAGATAAAAAGCCCATAAGATCATAGCAAAAAAAGGCACCACTTCCAGAATCGAGAATACCGCGCCAATCCAATGCCAGTATTCCGGTGTGCCGATCCAGTAATAGTGATGACCGGTCCCCAGCAAACCACTAAACAGAGAGAAGCCCACAATGACGTATAGCCACTTTTCTATCACCTCACGGTCAACTCCAGTTAACTTGATCAGCAGAAACGCCAACATAGCTGCCATGATCAATTCCCAAACCCCTTCAACCCAGACATGCACCACCCACCACCAATACAACTTATCCAAAGCCAGATTATCAGGGTTATAAAAAGCAAACAGGAAAAAAATCATAGCGCCCCATAGACCCAGCAACAAAACAATAGAAACCACGGTTTTCCGACCTTTGAGAACCGTCATGGTGATATTATAAATAAACACGATAAAGGCAATGGCCATGAGAATTTTGATCACAAAAGGCTGCTCCAGAAATTCACGCCCCTCATGAATGCCAAAAAGATAACTAACTACAGCAGCCAAAGCAGCAAACACAAAGATTCCAAGTTGTAACCAAGCCAGCTTTGGACTATGAATTTCACATTCGCTCTCTTCAGGTATCAGAAAATAGCTCGCTCCAAAATAGCCCAGCAGAAGCCAAACCAGAAGCGCATTGGTATGGATCATGCGGATAATATGAAAAGGAACCGCTTCAGATAAAAAATTTGGAAAAACGTAAACAGTCCCCGCCAGCACACCAGCCAATACTTGGACCAGGAATAAGGCTAGTGCGGCTATAAAATAGGGATATGCAAGCTTCTGAGTCTGGTATTTCATTATGAATCTCCTTAGGCAAATCTTATATACGGTCAGCCGGCATCATTGGGAGGCCAACCCAGTGTATCAATGCGACTTGTCCATTCAAGAAAGTCAATTAAATCGTCCAGCTCTTGTTCTGTCAGATTAAACTGCGGCATTTGCCGCCGCCCCTCTGTGCCAGTGGGCTGCGCACGCATCCAGGCTTTAATACCCATGCGCGCTCCTACCGGACTTTCACGCCCGCCATAACGAACCCATACATTTCCCAGCTCCGGAGCAAAATAAGCGCCTTCGCCCAGCAAGGTATGGCAATTAATGCAAGAATTGCGCTCCCACACATGTTTTCCTCTGGCGACAGCTTCTGTCAGAGTCGATTCATCGGTCGAAACGTTCCTGATATAGTAGTGACTGTGCACTGTTAACAACACAAAAACCACTAGAAAAAAAATCGAACCACCATAGAAAATATTGCGTGCTGCGGACTTAGTCAGACGGTCTGCCATACCTCCCCCTTATTCACAAACGCTCAAAATACACACACCATTAATAGTGTCTTTTATCCATAATAATCAGATGGATAAATTGTTTTTATAGAATATGGTTCAATAATAGCGTAAGTCAATGGCTATGTGAAGCAATGTTTACATAGTCAGAGCAAAGTCGCTTCTTATTGAAAAAATGGATGAGAATTCGTTTCAGTGAAAATCTCAACAGTTTCCCAGCCAGCGCTTCGTACAAAGCATAGAGTTTATTTTGGTTAATGCGTGCCAAGCTCAAGCGTGTCAGCTTCACATACCCCGGGTGATAAAGACGATGGACTGGCTCCGTCTTTACGTATTCTTGCAAATACAAAAAACCATCTGCACTAAGAATGATAAAAAAATAAGTACATGATCAAATTTGCCATTTAGCTATTAAAAAGCCGCTTTATTATCACAAAGCAATCATCGACTTTGCTATATGCTCCTCTGCGTGAAAGATAATATACATTCCTATCACTCGAGTATCGTTAGGGTTTTAGCAATAGCATCGAACAACCAAGAATTATGCGCTGCAATCAATTTTTCTGGAGAAATCTATGGGGAGCATCTGTCTTGGCCGCCAGCCAATTCTAGATCGTAATCGCAATCTAGTGGCATTTGAGTTACTGTTTAGACAAGAAGGCTCTGAAGAAGCAGCTAATGTCATTAATGACTTGTCGGCATCCGCGAACGTTATCGTAAATGCCTACGGAAAGTTCGGAATCCACAATGTGCTAGGTCATCAGCGGGGCTTCATCAACGCGGACCCCGATCTCATCTTGAGTGACATTATTAGCTTACTGCCCAGCAAGCATATCGTGTTAGAAGTGAAGGAATTCGCATCCATTACACCGGAGTTTCTACAGCGCTGTAAGGAACTGAAGCAAAGGGGGTATCAGTTTGCGCTCGACAATATTGTGGCTGTCAACAATCAAGTTGAGCTGCTGTTGCCCTTGGTCAGTGTCGTCAAAGTCGATGTTCTGGCTCAGACCAAAGATCAGCTCACCCAGCTGGTTAATCAGCTCAATCTTTGGCCTGTCTTACTCTTAGCGCTAAAAGTTGAAAACCAAGAACAGGAGACGCACTGCAGGCAATTAGGTTTCCAAATGTTTCAAGGCTATTATTTTGCCAAACCTGAAGTTATGTCGGCCAAGCATGTTGACACTGACAAGGTCTCCTTATTAAAGCTGTTAGCTTTGGTGATGCGCAATAATGATCAAGACAGTGATATAGATCAAATTGAGAAAGAATTTAAAAATCAACCAAGCTTAAGTTATAACCTGTTGCGTATGGTGAATTCAGGTAACGAAGGTTTACCACTCATAATTAATTCTATTAAACAAGCCGTTCAGTTAATGGGACGCAAGCAGTTACAAAGATGGATACAGCTTTTACTCTATACCTCCAGCCAATCGGCGGATACGGATAGTCTATCTGATGAAATCACACAAACTGCCGTAACACGCGGGAAATTGATGGAATTAATCGCAACGGCTGAACGCCCTCATGATAAGAACCATCACGAACGTGCTTATATGGTTGGCATCTTGTCGCTTCTGGACGAACTACTTGGCATTGAAATGCAACAAATCGTCAGCAAATTAGGAATTTCTGATGACACAAGCCAAGCCTTATTAACTCGGCACGGACGTTTGGGTCAGGCATTAAAATTAATCGAAGCCAAAGAAAAAGGTGAAATAACCTCCATTCACTCCCTATTATCCGAACTCGGTTTTCTCAGTTTGGATGACTTTTCAGATATTGAAATGCAAGCAATAGCATGGGTTAATCGTGCAGAAGAAATCATGAATTAACATAGCCTGTAGCAATATTACGCTTAACAGCCTGCGATAAGCCTACGATAGATTCTTTCCATCACACCATTATTGTATTCCTGAACTACAATCTGTGCGTTAAATAGGGCCTTAAGCTCAATGATCGTAATAGCAAGCAATAAAAAAACACCTAAAATAACCGCAGGCGTGAATAGCAACATGACTCCCAGCAGAAAAATACTGAAATTGACTAAACCCCGAAACCATTTACCCAGATAAAAATGATGCAACCCGGCGATGAATAAGAAATTAAGCGTAGCGTAAGTATCCGGATCTTTCAGATCTTTCTCAACTTGCTGGAAGAATTGCAGTCGTTTGTCATCCGGTAATTCGCGCACCAGCCTCCTAATACGTTCTTCCTCCTCCTGAATCACCTGTTTCGTTCCCATCGCACTAGCGTGCCAACGTAATGATCACCGCCTCGCGCTTCCAGAACAGCAAGAACCGTTTCTGCTCAACGAACTGAAAAACCAGTGTCCAACCATCGGCTGCCTCTTTATTCAACGTCGTTTCTAGTCGTTTGATCGGAATACCGGATGCGCCCAAAAAAATTGTTCCGACCCCGCCTTCTGTTACGTGTAACACTTTATATTCCTTATAAGCCATTATTCGATTTCCTTCGATTTAAGTAAAATGTCTGCTTCAAAACCAGCCTTCAAGGCGCCACCCACGCATGACGAACAGCGGAACGAATGCGGGCGGAATAAACAACCGATCCTCTGCATTGGGAATACGAAAATAATGTTGCGCTTGCAGAATGACATCATCATCGCGACTCAAATCAATTACTGCGCGATTGGGTAATTCGCGCCGCCCCAGATAGCGCACTTCAAACGCTTCGAAGCGCAATGGATTGGCTGGATTAAAAACACCCATTCCATTCGCGCGCGCCTGACGCACAAAATCACGAGTACGCCTTAAATCGGAACTAGCTTCAGCTGTTCGCCTTGCCATACCAGGTGAAAAAACAGCTTCCAACAACGATTCTTTCCGGAATGGAGCAATATTCGGCCAGATAAAATACGGCAGTGCCGCACCGCTTTCCAGTTGCCGCTCATTGTACGAAAGCGGCCGTGAGCCAGGTATATTAGCGTTGGGTTGATTACGATTGATAAAAGCCAGAAAACGCCCGTAAGAATCAAATACCTCGAAAGAGAAAGAAAGAAAGTATCCAAATGTATCCGAGGTTTGCCCAAGTGCATCCATATCCGCTTGTACCTGCGCAATCAATGCCTGCTCAGCGTTATCACCGTGGAAGCGATGATTGATGCCTACGCCTGGGCCGATACGAGTACGCAAGTGAGCTATGAGATCAGCATCTAGATTATAAGAATCAAACTGGGGTAGAAAAGGATCCGTCAGATAAGTGTCCCATTCCTCTGAATCAAGTCGACGATGTGCTTGTGAGCCCGGTAGTTGAAAATTCTTTTCCGGTGTATCCACACCGAGAAAACGCACCGATCCACTTCCGGAGAAATAAAAACCAATCGTATCGCCATCCGCGATGGAAGCATCCAGTGATTGCGGATTACCATTCGCCCCGCGACGAATAGAACCAACAGCACGGATATTGCCGTTTACGTCAAAGAAAACATCAGCCATAATTACCCTCCCTGCAGATCAACAGAATTAGGTTCCAAAACAGCTTTTCTTGTTAAGGCCATCAACGAAGTCGCATTTCATCATAACATAGCACGTTAGATCTACCATAGAGTCCGTAGCCCGCAGATTGGAGTGGGTCTGCGAATCCCCAATAGGTTTTATCCTAAATAATCAGAGAAAAACAGGAACTCAATTCCCTGAAAACCTTTTCACCCTTATTGTCGCTTAATTTTCCCGCAATCCCTCTATGTTCTTATACAATATAAAAAATCCGTGCAAAAATTATTTTACGTAAAAAGGACAAAAAATGTGCCAAGCCTCTAACGAGCAAGAAAACACGCATCTGCAACAAAATCAGCAAAGGCGCTCATTTCTAAAAATGGCCGTGGCATCTTCGCTCGGGTTGGGAATTGCAGCTGCTGATAAGGTAATGGCCACATCGGGTGTCGTTACAACGCCGCCACAACCTGAAAATGTACTCACACCGGAAGCGGCGTTAGAGAGATTGATGGCGGGTAATGAGCGTTATGTTGCAGGTCAGTCTACGCCATTGAATTTTAAACATGAGCGTGCCGCATTGGTCAGCGGACAGAATCCCTATGCCAGTATATTAAGCTGCGCTGATTCACGGGTGGGCCCTGAGTTCTCATTTGATGAGCAACGGGGGGATTTGTTTGTCGCGCGCGTTGCTGGAAACTATCTAACTACAGATTTTGTAGCCACACTTGAATATGCCGCATTGGTTTTACATACTCCCCTTATTATGGTGCTTGGTCATCAAAATTGCGGCGCAATCCAGGCTGCTATTGATGCTGTAGATAATAGCACGCAATTTCCTGGGCATATTCAATCTATAGCCAGTGCACTGGCGCCAGCGGTGAGAGCCATTGACAAGAAATCGGAAAACCGCATTGACGATGTAGTGGAAATGAATGTGATACAAAACGTGCGTGAATTGAAAAAGCAGACACCAATCCTCAGTCGATTGGTCGCCGAGAAAAAACTGCTTGTGGTCGGCGGTGTATATAGCTTGAAAACAGGCAAGGTCGATCTGGTTGCTTGATTCTTAACTAGTACAACGCGTAAAAGTAGCAGGCGACCTTAAGAAACGGTAGTTGATACAACAGAATCTGTAGTATTTACAATTCATTTCCCGGTCGATTTTTTATTCCCAAATCACCATCTTGAAACGCTCTTTGACAATACCAAAGTAGTTACACTTCCAATCACTTTGCGCAAAAAAATCCAAGTGATGCCACTGATCTTTCAGTTTCAGGATACTCGCAGCGGCATCGTCCCAATCGATGGCGGCAAGCTTAAGTTCCAGCTGCCGTTTGTGCACTTCGACTTCATCAAAGTCAAAACCATCATATTCCCAGTGTAATACCTCAAATACATTGCCAACGCGATCCGCATAATCCATGCTGAAATCCAACCCCCACTTGGGGCGCATCCTGATAATTTTATAGACGAGCGGGTTTGTTTGCGCCCATCGCTCCAGCTGCTCCAGGGCTTCGCCGGTGTAACCTTTACGCTCAAACAGCAAACTGTGATTCAGCACAGCGCCTTCCACCCGTTCCGGTTGCGTGAACCAAGGTAATTTTAAAGCACGCCGATGTTCTCGATGCGCTTTAGCAGGCGTTAAGTTAACTTCGGCATAACATTGCTCCAAGTCGGTCAGGTCATAGCCATTTTGATCAAAAAGCGCTAATTCACGGGCTGTCGGCGGATTCATGCCACCAAGCGGTTGATTCCAATAGCCGTTAGGGGTAAATTGATTGTTGGTTAAATCCAAGTAATTCATGGTTATGAAAAATTTTATCTGATTGACAAGCTGTTGTGAAACGATCGGCTAAAGTTCGATTCGCGTCTTTCCATACAGTTCACGCAGCTCATTCTTGCCTTTCTCCAGCACATCGCTCTGATGCGCAGACAAATGCTTCCCCGCCCGGTTAATATAAAAATTAAGCATCGACATTGCCGACGCGAGCGGCCCGGCCTTGCACCGCCCGCTATTGTCGGCAGATCGTTTCAGCGACAACGCAATTTTGTGCGGATCATCCCATGAAAAAACACCGGATTCAAGATCCAGTGCATGACTGGTCTCGGTGACTTGTTGTAACCAATGTTGGGATTCATTTTTAAGCATTTATGATTTCAGATATAAAAGTCAAACATTGCAGTATTGCATACTGGATATATAACCTTAGGGCGTGATGTAATGCGCAATAAGTTGTCATTACAACTCACAACACTCCAAATTTTTTAATAAAACACTTTGCAAGTTTATTTTAAGAAAGATGCTAGTGCCAATACTCCAACAACAATAGGTATGTATACCTTCATCCAAAGATTTTCACTAACTATTATAGCTTTAAGACCGCAGAATACCGATTCTATATGCTCCTGTATGCTTGGATAGATAATCACTGATTCACTCAATGTCCCATTTGATTCTTTCCATTTCCCGAGATCGAATTGCTTCCTAAAAAGACAAGCAGTAGAATTGAGAGGTTGCAGCCCGTACTTGTTTGTCTTAGCTGCCAAAGCAATACTTTCTTGTATTAAAATCCCAAGCTTAGGAGCATCTCCATAACCCAAAGTATACTTCTCAGCCACTTCGTCAAACTTAGACCATAAATGACCAATTAAGAGAACAAAAACCATAAAGGGCACTAGCATTGCTACAGCAAACTGGTTGGTTATCTTGATACCCGATAATTCAATCCCCCATGCACTAAAATTCAAGGATTCAACAGTGACACCCAGATACTGAACTATCAGTGAAATCACAGAGACTATCAACAAATAATTTGTACAATTCATCTTCATTTTTCTTATACCCAGAATTTCTCGAGTTTTGAGATAACTAAAGACTTAGCAATTTTTTGCGATTCCATTTTCAAATCAAATGACAATACACTCAGCAAAGGACAACCCAACCGCTGTTCCAATGTCGCAATATTCTGTTCCAGAACTCGCATCTGCGGATCGATACAATTCGCCACCCATCCCGCCAAGGTCAAACCAGCAGCTCGTATTGCCTGAGCCGTCAGCAACGCATGATTCAAACAACCC
This sequence comes from uncultured Nitrosomonas sp., assembly GCF_902826915.1. GTDB lineage: Bacteria > Pseudomonadota > Gammaproteobacteria > Burkholderiales > Nitrosomonadaceae > Nitrosomonas. Next base: position 31,003 of record NZ_CADEGP010000013.1, on the reverse strand, counting down.
AAACGCATGCCAACCACCAATATCATCGGAAGATTCAATTTTATCGCCAAATCCGCGCCAGTCTGCTGCTGATTGATCGGCACCAGAAACCCGCCCGCACCTTCGACGATGACAATGTCCGCTTTGCTACTGAGTTCCTGGTAAGCCTGATGAATAATCATCAGATCAATTTCTGTTCCGGTTTGTTGCGCGGCGATGTGCGGAGAAATGGGGGAATCAAACGCATACGGATTGATTTGCTGGCGGGTAATGCTTATGTTGCTGGTGGCGAATAATAGTTCGACATCCGGCCATTTTCCATTCTCGCTGCCTGCCGCGATCGGTTTCATGCCGGCGACTTTGTTGCCTTGTGCGGCGAAGGCGTGCAGCAACGCGCAACTGACAGTGGTTTTGCCGATTCCGGTATCGGTGCCGATGACAAAAAATCCAGCACCCATGCTTAAGGAATCAAACCCAGTTGCCGACGTGTTTCTGGTGTCAGTATTGAATGGCGGTCAAAGGGCCGCCAGGCGTGGCCGTAAATTACTTCAAAGGTGGCGGGCAGTTTGCCGTCGCAGCGTAGTTTTTCGTAGGCGTTGATGGCTTGCTGCCATTTGTTTTTACCCATCAATCCTTGTCGCCTGCCAAGCAAAACGTTATGCGCGCCGATCGCTTTTAAATCGCGCATTACGCTGATCACATCGGTATAGGTCAACGTAATATATTCCATATCCATCACTGGCGTGGAGAAACCATTGTGCACCAGCAAATCGCCGATGTCGTGCATGTCGATGAAGCGATTAACGTGGCTAAACGTATCGGCTTGCGCAAAAGATTGGCGCAGCTCCTTCAACGTGTCCGGACCGAAAGTGCTGAACAGCAGCAGACCATCCGTGCGCAGAATACGGTGCATCTCGGCAAACGTATGCTCCAGATTGTTACACCACTGAAATGCAAGGTTCGACCATACCATGCCGACACTCTCATTTTTGATCGGCAGCTGCTCAATATCGGCGCACACATAGTCCGTGCGTTGCTGCTGCAACGGCAACAAGCGTTGCCACCAGGCCGTATCGGGACGCGCGTGAGACAGCATCGTCCAGGCAATATCCAGCGCAATTAATTGAATTTTCGGATAGCGTTTGGCCAATTGCTGGCTGCCGTAGCCGGTGCCGCTGCCAGCATCGAGGATGACATCAGGCCGGTATTTGATGTATTCCAGGCGCGACAGCATGCGGTTGCTGATTTCACGTTGCAGCACTGCCGCCTGGTCATAGCTGTGGGCGGCACGCCCGAACGCAGTGCGCAGTTGTTTTTTATCAAGCGTGTATTCGGAATTCATTGAGGTAAGTCACAAATTGTTCAGGATAGGATAAAAATGGTGCGTGACCACAGTGCGCAAACATTACCCGCTGCGATTGGGGCAATTGTTGATGCATCCAATCGGCAGCAGCCGGATGAGTAATCACATCATTTTCACCATGTAATAATAAAACCGGCTGTTGAATTGCGGCGACACGATCACGCAAATCACTCTGCTGCAAAATCCTCAGTCCTTTCTCCAATGCGCCGGAATCTGGTTCGGCGCGCTGAAAAAAATGCTTACGCAGTTGCGACAGAACCTTGCTCGCATCACGGTCACCACTCATTTGCAAGGTTAAAAACCGGTTAATGGTCGTGGCATAATTGAGTTTCAGATTTTCCAGGAAAAGTTGCAACAATTTACGCTCCATGCCCGATTCCCAATCGTCGTTTTTGGCAAAGCACGGCGTGGTGGAAATCAGAACCAGTTTCTGTACACGTTGCGGTTGACGCAACGCCAATTCCATCGCGATCTGCCCGCCCAATGACCAGCCACCCAGCATGCAACGCTCGGGCAGAATTTCCGCAATGATCTCGACCAAATGATCCAATGTCCCTGGCTCGCACGCAGAGCTCAGTCCATGTCCTGGCAAATCCACCAGATGCAAGCGGAACTGTTGCGTCAATTGATCACGAACACCACTCCAGATACCGCTGTGCATCGCCCAGCCATGCAACAACACCAGATCGGAGCCATGCCCCATGGATTCAATGTGCAACTGCGTCATGCCTGCAGTGCGATTTCTTGCAATGCTTCTGCCAAACGCAAGACGTCGTGCAACTGATGCGCCGTGGACAACGAAATGCGCAATCGCGCTGTCCCTTGCGCAACCGTTGGCGGACGAATTGCTGGCACCAGAATTCCCCGTTCGCGCAAACGCTGACTGATGCGCACTGCCTCAGTACTTTCCCCGATCAGCAAAGGCTGGATCGGCGTGCTGGAGGGCAACAGCTTCCATGACAGCGATTGCAGCACTTCTCTCAATTGCGCGATATTTTGCATTAACGCATCCCGTCGCCATTCATCCTGTTGAATTAATTTCAGGCTGGCCATCAGCGCTTGTGCTAACAAAGGCGGTGTCGCCGTGGTGTAAATATAACTGCGTGCGGACTGAATCAGGGTTTCGATGACTTCCGCTTGCGCTGCGACAAAAGCGCCGAATACGCCTGCAGCCTTTCCTAAGGTCGCCATATAGATAATATTGGGCGAATGAATGCTAGCACAATCCGACAAAAACAAGCTACCGCGTCCCTGCCTGCCCAACACACCAAAACCGTGTGCATCGTCCAGCAATAATACTGCATGATGTTTCTCGCACAGAGTTATCAGTTCAGAAATGGGTGCAATGTCCCCTTCCATGCTGAATACCGCGTCTGAGATCACAAGCTTACGCCGTGCACTGCTACCAGACAATCGCTGTTCCAATATCGCAAGATCGGCATGCGGGTAGCGGATAAACTCAGCGCGCGATAACAAAGCTGCGTCATTCAGTGATGCATGGTTCAGTTTATCGGCGAATATAGCGTCTTCTCGGCCAACCAATGCCGTGACGACACCGATATTCGCCATGTAACCGGTAGAAAATAACAATGCTTGCGGAAACCCGGTAAATTCCGCCAACGCTTCTTCAAGCACATGATGCGCGGAAGAATGGCCGTTGATCAAATGCGACGCGCTTGCTCCGACACCATAACGCCGCGCTCCTTGACAGGCTGATTCGATCAAATCCGGATGATTGGCCAATCCCAGGTAGTCATTGCTGCAAAAAGCCAGGTAATCACGTCCATCCATAGTGATATGGCTTGATTGCGGGCTTTGGAGAATTCTTCGCTGTCGCAGCAAGCCTTGTTGCTCACGCTTACGTAACTGCTCAGCCAGGTCGGGAAGCATCTATGACAGTGCGTGAAGTCCCAATTTCCCCATCAGCACTTGATCGCGATCGGTTTCGGGATTCCCCGTCGTCAACAACTTATCTCCATAGAAAATGGAATTGGCACCCGCCAGAAAACATAATGCCTGAATAGCTTCAGGCATTTCCTGCCGTCCAGCGGATAAACGCACCATGGCTCTCGGCATGGTAATCCGCGCGGCGGCGATGGTACGGACAAATTCGAGCAGGTCTAGCGCCGCAGTACCATACAGCGGTGTGCCCTTGACTTGCACCAAATGATTGATCGGAACCGATTCGGGGTACGGATTCATGTTGGCCAGTTGTGCGATCAATCCTGCGCGCGAACGGCGTGTTTCGCCCATGCCAACAATGCCGCCGCAACATACGTTGATTCCAGCATCGCGGACTTGCTGTAATGTGTTCAAGCGATCCTGATACTGCCGCGTGGTGACAATTTCTTCGTAGTATTCAGGTGCTGTATCAAGGTTGTGATTATAATAATCCAGCCCTGCATCCCCCAGTTGTTGGGCTTGTCCGGGTTTTAACAAACCCAGCGTGGCGCAGGTTTCCATGCCCAGTGATTTGACTGCACGCACCATTTCAGTCATTTTTTCGATATCGCGCTGCTTCGGACCCCGCCAAGCAGCGCCCATACAGAACCGCGACGCGCCCTTGTCTTTTGCTGCTGCCGCAGCAGATACCACTTCATCCAGTGATAGCATGTCCTGGTTTTCAACTTCGGTATGATAGCGCGCCGCCTGCGGACAATAACCGCAATCTTCCGGGCAACCGCCCGTCTTCACGGAAATCAGCGTAGATAATTGCACACCATTTGGGTCATGGTATTGGCGATGCACCGTTTGTGCTCGAAAAATCAAATCATTAAAAGGCGCATTCAACAATGCTTCAACTTCTGTCACATCCCAAAATTCAGTATCCTGCGATTCCTCGGTAATATTGCTTGAGCTGTTTTCCGTTTCGCTACTCGTAATAAGTGAATTCAAATTCATGCCGATTAACCTGCCATTCTCTTTAAATAAAACACGATCTTCTATCATCAATACTTCGGATGATCAAGGATTCAAGTGGCTCTGTCAATTTTTCCGTGACTCTTTATTCATAACAGATCAGACATTATTCCCATCATGACTCAAACAAACTGTGTGTTATGCGGCGTATCCACAAATCAGGATTTCTGCGAACCCTGTATTCTCGATCTGCCGCAATTGCCAATCAACCATTGCCCTGTTTGCCTATGGCCAGTTCCTACCTCGGAAATATGTGGTGCTTGCCTGAATAAACCACCTGCATTTACACGCACCATTGCAGCCCTTCGCTACTCCTTTCCTGTCGATGCGCTGATTCATGCATTAAAATATCGAAACCATCTTTCCTTGGCATCGATCCTAGCCAACTTGCTCATCAAAAAACTAAAGACCACTAATACACTTCCGGATATCATCATACCGATGCCTTTGCATCCAATCCGATTACGTGAACGTGGATTTAATCAGGCAATGGAAATCAGTCGCTACATTTCGAAATCGATGGAGATAATTGTGCTGCCTGATAGCTGCAGCCGGATTAAGCACACGCTACCGCAAACCGGATTACCCTGGAAAGACAGACAGAAAAATATTCGCAGTGCTTTTAATTGTAAAATAAACCTTTCCGGCAAGCATGTTGCGTTGGTTGACGATGTCATGACAACGGGCGCCACATTGAATGAGCTAGCCAAAGTATTACGTAAACACGGGGCAATTGAAATCAGCAACTGGGTAATAGCCCGGACTTTACCCGAAAAAAGTCAAATAGACTCCCATCCATTATGATATGCAAATAATCGCACACTATGTACAACATTATTCTCTATCAACCCGAAATTCCGCCCAATACAGGTAACATTATCCGTCTCTGCGCGAATACCGGTATGCAACTACATCTTGTTAAGCCTTTAGGATTTCCCCTCAAAGATAAGCAATTATTGCGCGCAGGCCTAGATTACCATGAATTCGCTCAAATCAGAGTACATGACAATTGGGTAGATTGCTGCCAGAACCTGCAAAGCCATCGAATGTTTGCAATCACCACCAGAGGAAAGCAGCAATATGACAAAGTTGCCTACGCAGCGGGAGACACCTTTCTGTTTGGCACAGAAAGCCGCGGATTGCCCCCACATATTATGGACACTTTCCCGGAACAACACCGCATCCGGGTGCCGATGGTAGCCACTAGTCGCAGTCTGAATTTATCCAATGCTGTCGCCATTATTGCTTATGAAGCATGGCGACAGGCTGACTTTTCTATGGGAAGCTAGACAGTGCTATTGTAGATTCAGGCTATCGTTTAAAATACGCGGAGTCACAAAAATCAACAATTCGCGTTTATTGTCGACCCTGCTTGTATTGCGAAAAACGTGACCGAGCACAGGAATATCACCCAACATCGGCACTTTATTGACTACTCGATTCTCGGTTCGATCAAAAATACCACCAATCACTACAGTCCCCCCATTTTCCACCAATACTTTGGTAGTTACTTGCTTAGTATTAATTGATGGTGGGAGGAATTGATTAATAATCGCACCAATTTTGTCCTGATTGACATTTAGTTCCATATCAATCTGACCATTATAGGTAATCAGGGGTTTGACTCTTAAGCGAAGCGTTGCATCCATAAAACGAATACTTGTAGCACCACTGCTTGTGGCTTGTTGGAAGGGAATCCGATCACCTTGTTCAATAATTGCTTCTACGCCATGGGCTGTGACTACACGCGGACTGGCAACCACTCTACCTTTCTGATCTGTTTCCAGCGCCGACAACTCAAGATTGATTAATCGATTATTATTAATCTTCATTAAGCTCAAACCCAATGCGGCCGGACCGCCCAACAAACCGGTGGCAACCGCAGCAGGTAAATTCACATTCAAATTGTTGGCACCGCTCACCCCACCACCAGCAGCCAGCGCACTTGAACCTGTTACATTACCCGAAACCCCCAATGTTTGATCGCCTAGCCCGCTCGCATTTTGTATACCAAAGCGCGCTCCTAAATTGCGACTAAAAGTATCTGTCGCTTCAACAATGCGCGCTTCAATCATGACTTGTCTTTCAAATACATCCAGCTTCTGGATGCGTTTTCTAACTTCATCTATTCTGACTGGAATATCGGTAACCGTCACTGTATTACTAATCTCATCCATATTAATCGTACCACGCCGGCTAAGCATGCCTTCAAATGAAATTGAATTAACCCTGCGATGATTCAGATGATAAGTTTCTGAACGTAACGGCTCCATCTCGGCTATTTGCATTTGCGCCTCCACATCAAGCAACTCTCTGTCTGCCATTTCTTTTCGCGGCGCCACGAAAATGACGTTACCTACCTTACGTTTATCTAACCCGTGTGCCTGTAACACAATATCAAGCGCCTGATCCCAAGGCACATCTTTTAACCTTAATGTGAGATTCCCTCCCACCGAATCACTGGCGATAATATTCAAATTGGTAAAATCAGCGATTACTTGTAACACCGCCCTAACCTCCACATCTTGGAAATTAAGCGATAATCTTTCACCGGTATATCCACCATTAGCACGTCTCTTTTTCGCTTGTTCTTCTTCTTCCTCTGTCAGTGACCTTACTTCCAGAACAAATCTTGTACCAGATTGGCGCGCCGAATGCTCCCAACGTCCACCGGATTTAACATGCATACGAACATTATTCCCTTTCTTGGATGTTTCAATGATCTGTACAGGCGTAGCAAAATCCATCACATCGAAACGCTTTCTAAGACTACCTGGTAGTAACGTATCAACAAATTCAACGAAAATATCATCGCCTTGTTGCTGTACATCGACGCTTGCTCCAGCTTTTGTCATATCAACTTCGATACGACCTTCACCTTTTGCGCCACGGCGAAAATCGATGTCTTGCAAGCTATTCATATGCAAATTAGAAGTTTCCTCGGCAAAACGCACAACAGCAGTAGATGTTCGATTTTCAGGCACAGTGAGCAACTTGATTAATAGTATATTCTCCTGCGCTATGATTTCATGCCGCATTAACCTAGCCAAGTTTAATACCAACCGTGTTCTATCGCCTACCTGAATGACATTTATGCTGCGCAAGTCTCCTTCAGAAGCCTCCTGTTCATTCCGCCCTAAGCCGTTGGAAACTTGATAAAAGTCAAAATAAATACGGTTTGGATTATCTAAAGCAACCCCCATTGGAAGCGCTTGCAGCGGATGATCAAGGGCAATCTTTGCGATTACCTCGCTATTTTGGAAGGTTGAAATATCGATTGAACGAATACTATTATGGAGTGCCTCTGCTGTTGCCGTTTGCGGAGAAAAAATCACCATTGAAAAACAAATCAATATTGCAGTAAATACCATATTAAGGCCATATCCTTTCATAGCTATTGTTAGCTTAATGGTTGTTACGTTGCTAATTTTTCAGCGTAAGTGCACTAGTTCTTTCAATCCATTCATTCACCCCGTCTTGTACGATTTCTAATAATTTAACCTCAGATTCTGTAATATAACTAATCTTTCCGAAATTCGAACCTAAATAATTACCAACCTTTACACGATATAGCGCCCCATCCGGTGATTTTATTACAGCAAAAATCACATCATGCTGTTGTAGTGAGCCAACCATAGATAAGTTCTCCAGCGGATAGGATTCCAAAAACTCTTTACGTCGATTCAAATCAGGTTGAATTTCACTTGTAGGCGCTTGCACTTGATTATTTTTGCGTGGCAGAAAAGGACTTGGCATATCAAACACCTGATAAGTAAAAGATTTATATGGAACAACTTCAGGCAACGGATCAATCTCACCTTGCAACCCTTCCCCCGAACTATGTATGAAAGCTTCCAAATCACTGTAATCACTTCGACTGCACGCAGTTATCAAGTTAAACCAAATTATAATTAATGCTAGCAGATATATGTTTTTAATCATAATTTATTTACTCCCAGTCTGCTTTAATACTTCTTCTTCATCCAAGTAACGAAATGTCTTTGCAACCGCATCCAATACGAGTTTCCCGTCATTCCCAGGTAAAATGCTAACGTCATTTAACGTAACAATCCGTGACATTTGCGCAACATCACTGGCAAATGCGCCAATATCATGATAGTTTCCGGTCACCCGAATTGAGACTGGCAACTCGGCATAAAATGCATTAATCGTTTCCTGCGTATCTGGTTTAAACAATTCAAACTGCAATCCGCGCCCCAAACCAGCTTGATTTATATCCACCAACAATGCTTCCATTTCTGATTTATCAGGAAGCTGTTTCAACAATGCGCCAAGGGATTGCTCAATTTCTTTCAACTGCAAACGCAAAGCAGACAAATTGACAGCACTCCTTTTTTTAACCAAATAAGTATTTTTTAGTGTTTCTTCTTCAGCATGAATATTTTCCAGCGTTTCGATCTGATCCTGCCAAACTAGAAAATGCCCCGCCACGATAATCACAACAAATAATATTACCAGCGCAGCAACCTTAAATACCGCCGGCCAATTTCCGGCATTATTGATATCAAGCTGACGTAATTCTATGAGTAAATTATTCATCATAGTATGATTTTATTTTATCCGGCAGAACTCAAAGTTGAGTCTTGTCGATCACTGATCGATGCTTGTTTAAGCTTTATTCTCATATTGAACTCATTTTGACGTACATTATTAATTGTCATCGCTTTGATTTCCACCAACAACGGTGACTCAAGCCAAGGTGAGGACTCAAGATTTCGCATCAACGTCGATACCCATGCATTGGATTGCGCATATCCAACTAAAGTAATGTTGTTACCCTCTTGTTTGACGCTTTGCAGATATACACCATCGGGAAGCAACCTCACCAATTGATCCAACAAATGGACAACCTCTGATCGACTGTTCTGTAAGGTCTCTACGATTTGTTTACGTGTAAGTAGCTCTTGTGTTTGATTCTTAATTTCTCGGATCTCTGCGATCTCTTTATCCAAAATCGCAATCTGCTCATTTAAGTATTGATTACGGTTATTCTGAAATTCTATTTTTTCAGCAATAATGTCATGAACACCCCAAACCGCTATCAAACCTAAAAAACCAACCAAACCAGCCAATACCGCAATTTGCTGCTGCCGTGCTTTACGTTTAAGTTCACGATGAGGGAGTAAATTAATGCGAATCATGATGGATCAAAATTTCTTAAAGCTAGACCACAAGCAATCAAAAGAGAAGGCGCGTCGAGATTCAGTTGCCGCGAAATAATACGGCTCGACAATTCCATAGTTGCAAAAGGATTCAGAACCAAAGTGCTGACTTGCGTACGTGCTGCAATAATCGCGTCCAATCCAGGAATCACTGCGCTTCCACCCGCTATAAAAATATAATTCACTTCGGTATATTGCGTTGAGGTATAGAAAAACTGAATGGCACGCATCACTTCGATAGCCAATGTTTCGCAAAATGGTTGCAAAACATCCGCTTGATAGTTTTTAGGTAACTCTCCGCTACGCTTAGCTGCTTCAGATTCTTCCAGCGAGAGATTAAATTGATTATGAATTTCTTGTGTTAATTGATTGCCACCGAATGATTGATCTCGAGAATATATCGACTCATTATTAAGTAGCACATTAATTTTCATGACAGTCGCGCCAATATCAACCAGTGCCATTACCTGATCTTTGCCTCCCCCTGGCAATTGATTCAGTGTCAATTCGAACGCTGCTTGCGCCGCATAAGGCTCCACGTCCATAACAATGGCTTTCAAACCGCCAGATAGAGCTGCTGCCACACGATCTTCAACTTTTTCTTTACGCGAAGCCGCAATTAAAACTTCAACTTCCTCCAAACTATCGGGAATTGATCTAGTAATTTGAAAATCAAGATCAACTTCATCTAATGGAAATGGAATATATTGACTCGCCTCATTTTCCACTTGAAAAATTAAATCATCTTCTCGCTGTCCCGCCGGGACAATTATTTTTTTAGTAATCACATCTGTCGCAGGCAATGCTAGTGCTACATTTTTATGGCGAGTTCCCAAACGCTTCCATCCACGTAGTAAGCATTCACTCACTGCTTCCATATTCGCAATGCCACCATCTAGCATCGCATCTACTGGCAAAGATTCTATAACATAGCGATCTATCCGATAAGTTTGGCTTCCCTTATCAATCTGTGATAACTCAACCATTTTTACCGATGAAGAACTGATGTCTACACCAATCAATGGAGACGACTTCATTTTTAAGAAGCCTAGATCAATAGCTAAATTTTCCTTGAACATTGTCTGTTTAGCGACGATACTCGCAAATTAAAAGTTGCCCTATTAGAGCTAGAATATGTAAAATTCCAACTGTCGGCATAAATTCCATGAAACTATTCGACAGATTGAAGAAACTGGAATTGATTCTGACAGAATCTGAAAAATTCTATTCAAAGAAAAACACTAGATATACCCCCCCTTTCACTGGGTAAATTGACAATACCACTCTATGACAAACCCATATCTATTTTCATGTTAGCTCGTTGGTCATATTATTTCTTCCTTACATTTTCAGCATTAGGCTTAATTGGTATACTATTAGCAGGCTTTGCTGCGTTGGTTATCTACTCAAACCTGCCATCGCTGGAAACATTGACTGATTACCGTCCTAAAATTCCCCTAAGAATATACAGTGATGAAGGTTTATTAATCGGAGAGTTTGGTGCAGAGCGAAGAAATGTTGTAACTATTTCTCAAGTTCCAGAAAATCTAAAACAATCAATTCTTGCAGCAGAGGACGATCGTTTTTACGAACACGGCGGCGTTGATTATCTTGGTGTGCTACGAGCAGCCTATTCAAATTTTTCTGCAGGAAGTGTACGACAAGGTGCCAGCACCATAACAATGCAAGTGGCACGAAACTTTTTTCTGACGAGGGAGAAGACACTCACCAGAAAATTCAGCGAAACACTATTAGCATTTAAGATTGAGCGCAGCCTTACTAAAGACAAGATTTTAGAACTCTACATCAACCAAATCTATCTTGGACAGCGTAGTTATGGTTTTGCAGCAGCAGCACAAACATACTTCGGAAAATCTTTACAAGAAATTAATATTGCAGAAGCCGCCATGCTGGCAGGACTTCCTAAAGCGCCTTCTAGCTATAATCCTGTTAGTAATCCTAAACGAGCTAAAAGCCGACAACTTTACGTTTTAGGAAGATTATATAAACTTAACTACATTTCTAGTAAAGAACTAAGCGAATTAACAAAACAATCTGTTCCAGTAAAAAAAAGGGCGGCAGCCTTTGCAGTACCAGCAGAATATGTTGCCGAAATGGTTCGTCAGGTAATCTACGATCGATATCAGGAAGATGCATATAACAAAGGTATAAAAGTCTATACGACGATCCGTCAACTTGATCAAGAGTCTGCTTATCGGGCTCTACGAAAAAATGTAATTGAATACGATCGGCGTTGGGGTTATCGAGGCCCCGAAGCATTTGTTGATTTACTGAAAAATGGAGCGAACCAGGAAAAAACATTGAATGATGCATTAGATGAGATTAATGACAGTGATGATATTTATGCAGCAATTGTATTAGCTGCAAAACCAAATAAAGTTCAGGCTTATCGTAAAGGCGGGGAAATCATAGAAATTACAGGTGATGGACTTAAATTTGTACAAAAATCTCTTACTGACAAAAATGAGCCAGGGAGAAAGTATATTATCCCTGGCGCACTAATCCGCATTCAGAAAAACCAAAAGAATTTATGGCACATCGTTCAACTGCCTGAAGTTGAATCAGCGCTTGTTTCAATTGATTCCAATGATGGCGCGGTGCGCGCTTTGGTCGGCGGTTTTGATTTCTATAAGAATCAATTTAATCACGTCACCCAAGCATGGCGACAGCCTGGATCCAGCTTTAAACCATTCATTTACTCTGCCGCTTTGGAAAAAGGCTTCACTCCGGCGACAATTATCAATGATGCACCGCTTTCGTTTAGCGCAACTCAGACGGGAAGTCAGTCATGGGAACCGAAAAATTTCGATGGCAAATTTGAGGGACCAATACGCATGCGCACCGCCTTGGCCAAATCAAAAAACCTTGCATCTATTCGGATACTACAAGCCATTGGTATCAGCTACGCACAAGATTATATAACGCGATTTGGTTTTGATGCGGAACGCCATCCCCGTTATTTACCGATGGCACTTGGAGCAGGTTCAGTGACACCAATGCAAATGGCTGTAGGTTATGCCGCATTCGCAAATGGCGGATTTCGTGTTGCTCCATACTTTATAAAAAGTATCGAAGATGAAAAAGGTAACATCATTGAACAATTCCGCCCCATATCAGCATCAAGTGGTGCCAAAAGAGTCATTGATCCACGCAATGCATTTATTATGACTAGTATGATGCAAGATGTGATTAACCGTGGCACAGCTGTTAAAGCTAAACAGCTAGGACGCAGTGATCTTGCAGGGAAAACCGGCACTACTAGTAATTTTATAGATGCTTGGTTTTGCGGTTTTCAGAAAGACTTGGTCACTATTGCCTGGACAGGATATGACGAACCAAAATCATTAGGCAACAATGAAACTGGCGGGCGTGTCGCATTGCCTCTATGGATGGATTATATGGACCCAGTTTTGAAAGGCGTTCCAATAGCCGAGTACCGGCCACCCAATGGAGTTCAGACAGCGAAAATTAATTCAGCGACAGGGTTTAGAGATGATTATGGGGATATTACAGAATATTTCTTTAATGAATTGCTTCCTCCCATTATCGAAAATTCTATTGAGCTCACACCTAAAGTAACAAAAGATGTCAAAGATCAATTATTTTAAGAAATAGAATAGCAAGTTAAGTGGATTCTAATTTCATGCATTCGAGTCTTTCTTGAGCCATTCAGCCGCCTTGACAGCATAATAAGTTAAAATCCCATCTGCTCCCGCGCGTTTAAAAGAAAGCAATGACTCCAACACGCAAGATTCTTCATTTAGCCATCCGTTAATCGCGGAAGCTTTGAGCATTGCGTACTCACCGCTGACTTGATAAACAAATGTAGGTGCACCGAACTGATCTTTCACTCGGCGAACGATATCTAAATAAGGCATCCCAGGTTTAATCATCACCATATCGGCACCCTCGTCCAGATCTAACCCAACCTCCCATAAAGCCTCATCGGAATTTGCAGGATCCATTTGATAAGTATATTTGTTACCCGCACCTAGATTATTAGCGGATCCAACAGCGTCGCGAAATGGTCCATAAAAACTTGAAGCATACTTAGCAGAATACGCCAAAATGCGTGTATGAATAAATTCCTGACTATCCAAGCTGGTTCTAATTGCGGCAATACGTCCATCCATCATATCTGAAGGTGCCACAATATCTGTCCCTGCTTGAGCATGAACCAAAGCTTGTTGACAAAGAACATTTACTGTTTCATCGTTCATCACATAACCAGACAGGTCAACCAAGCCATCTTGGCCATGAATTGTGTATGGATCCAAAGCAATATCAGTAATTACTCCCAATTCAGGAAAGCTTATCTTCAGTTGCCTCACTGCCCGAGGCACAAGTCCATCAGGATTATAAGCTTCACTTGCAGTAAGGTTTTTATGTTCAATATCAATAACTGGAAAAATAGCAATAGCTGGAATACCAAGTTGCACGCACTTCTCTGCCTGAATCATTAAAAGATCGATACTCTGTCTTACTATGCCAGGCATTGATTCGATATTTTCACTACGATTCTTTCCATCTAAAATAAAAACTGGATAAATCAAATCTTCTGGTAGAAGATGTACCTCTCGTATCAAATTGCGAGAGAACTTATCGCGACGCATTCGCCGCATTCTTCTTTGAGGAAAATGACTACTTTGAAACATAATAATAATAAATAAGAAAAATTAAAAAATGATCTGGGAACTGACTTGAATATTGTGTGTCTCACAAGTGGACAATCTTGATCGTCCCCCTGTCTTTCCTCCCTGAGGCAGGGAATGTGATATTAAGGCGGTTCCCCCGGTTTTACTCCCCTTTAACCGGGGTTTTTTATGTCTAATCATAATAATTAAGCAATTGCTAATTTGTTTGTAACCATTCATTTATGATTGTCGTTGCATCATCAATGCCAATATTCGTTATGCTTGAGAATAATTGCACACTACATTGTGGATAGAATTCTTTTATGAAGAAAGTTACTTTATGTAAAGTGATATTTGCTTGCAGCTTACTTAATTTATCAGCCTTTGTTAATAAAATATGAATTACTTTTCCTGTCGGCGAGAACCAATCAAGCATTTGAATATCCAGAGGTTTCAGAGGATGACGAATATCCATTATTAATATCAATCCCTTAAGTGAATCACGTGTCTGTAAATAATTACTTAATAAATTTTGCCAATGTTGCCGTATGTGCTCTGGAACCTTAGCGTAGCCATAACCAGGTAAGTCAACAAGAAACTGGTCTGATGTCAATTGAAAAAAATTTATTAGTTGTGTACGTCCTGGTGTTTTGCTAACAAATGCTAAGCGGTTTCTATTGGTTAATGCATTGATAGCACTTGATTTCCCAGCATTTGAACGTCCAGCGAACGCAATTTCAATGCCAGAATGCTTGGGTAAATCTCGATCGTCATGTGCAGAAGTATAAAAAGTGGCATTCAGTAATCGAGGCATATTAGCTAGGTTCTGAATTTCCTACAGTATCATTAGCGACTATTATCAAGCCTTCCAGCACTAAATTATTAATTACCTTTATTGGAAGTTTGAAAAAAGGAATTAATAACGAAGCACTGCCGCCACTTATGATGCAATTGACAGAGGCTAGATTCACACTTGACAATAACAGATTGTACATCCGATCAACAGCACCTAGAATGCAATGTATCAACCCACTTTGTAGCGCATTTTCAGTACTGACAGGAAAATCTTCATAACGACCCAACTCGACATTAGTAAGTTGAGTGCCTGATAAAAGGCTTCTAGTCATTAAATTAAAACCCGGCAGTATGATTCCACCAAGGAATTTCCCAGATTCAGAAAGAACATCAATTGTTACTGCTGTTCCAACATTAATTACTAAGCATGGCTGCTTTTCGATTCTCCAAGCAGCGATTAAAGCTGCCCAACGATCACTTCCTAATTGACTCGGATCACTGTAGCCATTAATCACATTACATCTAAAATTGTTAGAACTTAGCCATTGTGGTTTCGAGGGCCATAGAGAAATTAATTTAGTTATTTGATTTTTAGTTTCACTTCGTGCAACATGAGAAATAATAATGAAAGTCGGCGTGGGGAGATTTATGAATTCATCTTCAAGATTAAAAACATCCTTGTAAAACACATTACCTTGCTTTAACCACTGATCACCGCGATATAATCCCCATTTTATATTAGAATTTCCAGAGTCTATGGCAAGTATATGGGACATTAATTCTTAGTAAGCTCTAGATCGCACCGAAATATTTCCGACATTAAATGACTTCTTTCCTTCAGGTGTTAACAAACAGATAGCGCCATTATCTGCTATTCCATCAACTATACCTGTGATCGACAAACCATTTGGAAAGATCAAATCAACTTCACATCCTTCGTAAGAATGATAACTGATCCATTCTTTTTTAAAATATACAAAACCATAATAATTGAAATCTTTGAGAATATTGTGTAGCTCTAATAATAACTCACCAAATACTTGGTTGCGGTCTATTAAATTACTAGTGACCTCTGACAGATCGATAGCTTTCTGATCAATCGAAGGTTTAATCGATTCAGATAGATTAAAATTAATACCTATGCCTATTACCGCATACGATGGTCCACATATTTCACCACGAATTTCGATCAAAATACCAGCTAATTTATGATTATTACATAGAATGTCATTTGGCCACTTGATGTTAATATTCTGAATAGAATAAGATTTTAAGACCCTTAAAATTGCAATGCCAGTTACTAAACTTAAACCAGATAAATGAGACACTCCTTTGTCAAAGCGCCAACACATTGAAAACATAAGCCCATTACCAAAGCCACATTGCCAAATACGTCCCTCGCGTCCTCGACCGCTAGTTTGAAATTCTGTAGCAACAACTGAGACTGTGCCTTTAATTAATGCTTTTCTTTTTAATTGATTAAGAAGGTAATTATTCGTAGAGTCAACAATATCGAATAATCTTAAATCGAATTTCTTTGAGCTAACTGACGTGTATTTAATAATTAATTCAGTATTCAACCAAACTATTGGCTTATTCATCCGAATTATATTTCCATCAATATCTACTACATCAACACTATAATTTTTTAGTTGATAAACTAAGAAATAAATTGAAGTTAGTGAACATTTAAGATGTTTCGCTAAAGAACTCGCTGAATGATGCATACCGTCATTTAGCAAGACTAACAAATGCAGTGCTTTTAAATTTACATACATATCTGCATGAAAATATAATAGCTCAGATTATTGAGTATTTTTTTACAAAAAAATTAATTTATTAATTACTTTTATCTGTAATAGCAGATTTAGACTCAACTTCATATACAGGTTTATCTAATAGCTCTACCAAAGCCATTGGAGCATTATCCCCTTTTCTGTAACCATATCTAAGAATTCTGATATATCCTCCCGAGCGAGAGATATAACGAGGCCCCAATTCAGAAAATATTTTTGTTACACTTGAACGATCACGAAGTCTATCGAAAGCCAACCTTTTATTTGCAAGTGAAGGGTTTTTTCCTAAAGTAATCATAGGCTCAACATATCTTCTTAGTTCTTTAGCTTTTGGAAGTGTCGTTTTAATTATTTCATGACGTAATAGTGAATTACTCATATTACGAAACATAGCTTTTCTATGACTACTAGTTCGATTTAGCTTTCTCAAAGCATTATTGTGGCGCATGATTATTTTCCTTTGAAACACTATCAAGATTAGCCGGTGGCCAATTATCTAATTTCATTCCCAATGTAAGCTCTCTTGAAGCCAAAACTTCTTTGATTTCATTAAGTGATTTTCTTCCCAAATTAGGTGTTCTAAGCAGCTCAGCTTCAGTTCTTTGAATTAAATCACCTATATAATATATATTTTCTACTTTCAAACAGTTAGCTGACCTTACCGTTAATTCTAAATCATCAACCGGACGGAGTAATATGGGATCAATCTGCGGAGCTTGTGGTTTTTCTTTTGGTATAGGTGTACTTTCAAGATCAGCAAAAACAGATAATTGCTGAACTAAAACTCGAGCAGCAAAACGTATTGCTTCCTCAGGCTCAACTGCACCATTTGTTTCGATATCGACAATTAATTTATCTAGATCTGTTCGCTGCTCAACACGGGCACTCTCAACCGAATAACTAACGCGTTTAATTGGGCTAAAAGATGCATCCAGCAATATCGTCCCTATACTATTTTTTTCATTGATGCCAATTTTTCTAATATTAGCAGGAGCATAGCCTCTTCCTTTTTCCACTTTAAGCTGCACATCAATTTTTCCGTCTGATGTCAGATGAGCAATCACATGCTCTGGATTAATTATTTCAACATCGTGGCTTAATTCAATATCTGCAGCTGTAACAATACCTTTACCAGTTTTATTTAATGTAAGAACAACCTCATCATTATTATGTAGTTTTAAAACAATACCCTTTATGTTCATCAATATATCAACAACATCTTCTTGCACGCCATCAAGTGCCGAGTATTCATGCAATACGCCAGCAATTTTAACCTCTGTTGGAGCATATCCAGTCATAGAAGACAATAATATCCGCCGCAAGGCATTGCCTAATGTATGACCATAACCCCGTTCAAATGGCTCCATAACAACTTTTGCATGAAGTGGTGATATATTTTGAACATCAATAATTCTTGGCGTTAGCAAATCTGTGCCGTGCATAATAATAATGTGCCTTTAGATAAAGAAAATCAATACTATTATTGATTACTTAGAATACAATTCGACAACCAAAGATTCATTAATTGTCGTAGGTAGATCAGATCGTTCAGGCTTCATTTTAAAAATGCCTTTCATTGCCTTAGTGTCAACTTCAATCCATGTTGGGAAAGTTCGACTATTTGCCATTTCAAGTGCGTGTTTAATTCTCAATTGTTCTTTTGCTGCACTCACAACCTCAACAATATCTCCTGCTTTCACTCTATATGAAGGAATATTTACACGACTACCATTTACTAAAATACAATTATGCCGGACTATTTGTCTAGCCTCAGATCTTGATGCTCCAAATCCCATATGAAAAGCGACATTATCAAGGCGACTTTCAAGCAACTGAAGGAGATTATCACCAGTTATACCACGTTGTTTGTCAGCAATTTTATAAATATTCCTGAATTGTTTTTCCAAAATTCCGTATATCTTTCTTATTTTTTGCTTTTCCCGTAGCTGACCACCATAATCGGAAATTCTTCCTTTCTTCTGACCATGTTGTCCCGGTGGATAATTTCTTCGTTCTATTGCACATTTGTCAGTAAAACATTTTTCACCCTTCAGGAAAAGCTTCTCACCTTCACGTCTACATTGCTTGCATTTAGGTTCAATATTTTTTGCCAAAGTTTAATCTCCTCAGATTCTTCGTTTTTTTGGAGGACGGCAACCATTATGCGGTACTGGTGTTACGTCTGAAATGCTAGTTATTTTAAATCCAGCCGAATTCAAAGCTCTCACAGCTGAATCTCTTCCGGGTCCAGGGCCTTTAACTCTGACCTCTAAGTTTTTTACGCCACAATCAATTGCTATTTTACTTGCATTTTCAGCAGCAATTTGTGCTGCAAATGGTGTACTCTTACGAGAACCTTTAAACCCTGCCCCTCCGGAGGTTGCCCATGATAAAGCATTGCCCTGTCTATCAGTAATTGTAACAATTGTGTTGTTAAACGAAGCATGTATATGAGCTATGCCTTCCGACACATTCTTCTTTATTTTTTTTCGAACTTTAGAAGTTGCTTTAACCATTTAATTACCTTTTATACCTATACATAAAATTATCATCGAGCACGTATCGCTTTACGAGGCCCTTTTCTAGTCCTTGCATTAGTGCGGGTTCTCTGACCACGGACAGGAAGGCCACGTCGATGACGTAAACCACGATAACATCCAAGATCCATAAGTCTCTTTATATTCATTGAGATCTCTCGGCGCAGATCTCCTTCAATTGTTAGTTTTGCAACTTGATCACGTATCAATTCTATCTGATCCTCAGATAAATCCTTAAGCTTTCGATCAATATCGACACCTATAGCTTTACATATATCATTAGAACTTGTTCGGCCAATTCCATATATAGAAGTTAATGCTATACCGATATGTTTATGGTTGGGAATATTTACACCAGCGATACGCGCCATTCAATTTCCTTGTGTATAAAAAAATAACTAATTAATTATCCTTGCCGCTGTTTGTGCCTAGGATCTTCGCATATAACTCTAAGCACTCTATTACGACGTATAATCTTACACTTCCTACAAATTTTTTTTACGGATGCATTTACTTTCATATTTTCTAGTCCACAAAGGGTTTTAAAAAAGCACTATTTAGCTCGAAATGTAATTCTAGCCCTAGTAAGGTCATACGGGGTCAAGTCGACCGTTACCTTGTCACCAGGCAAGATCCTTATATAGTGCATTCGCATCTTACCTGAGATATGACCAAGAACAATATGGCCATTTTCTAGCTTAACTCGAAATGTCGCATTGGGAAGAGTTTCAAGTATCTCCCCTTGCATTTGTATTGTTTCTTCTTTAGCCATTAAATTATTGTGATAACCTGCTATTTAGCATTTAGCTTTCCGGTATTGGTTTTAAGATTAGTTTTTTTCAATAAACTGTCATACTGCGAAGACATCACATGAGACTGTACTTGCGACATAAAATCCATTGTAACTATCACTATAATTAAAAGCGATGTACCACCAAAATAAAATGGCACATTCCATTTTAGGATCAAGAACTCTGGTAACAGGCATACGAGTGTCACATATATCGATCCTGCTAAGGTTAAGCGAAGCATTATTCTTTCAATATATCTAGTAGTTTGTTCTCCAGGCCTAATACCAGGAACAAAAGCTCCGCTTTTTTTAAGATTGTCGGCTGTTTCTTTTGGATTAAAAACAAGCGCTGTATAAAAAAAACAAAAGAAAATAATCATTACAGCGTACAGCATCACATAAATTGGCTGTCCAGGAGATAATGCAGCACTAATATCTTTTAATAGTATCATTGACTCATTATTTGCAAACCATCCTGCCAAGGTTGCCGGAAATAAAATAATGCTTGATGCAAAAATAGGCGGTATCACTCCCGCCATGTTTATTTTTAAAGGTAAATGGGAACTCTGGCCGCCGTATATCTTTTGACCAACCTGGCGCTTTGCATAATTCACCAAAATACGTCTCTGCCCTTTTTCAACAAATACGACAAACCACGTGACTAAAGCGGCAGCTATAAATATCCCCAGCGCAACAAGAAAATGCATCGAACCAGTACTAACTAAATCCAAAGTTCCACCTATAGCACTTGGTAAGCCTGCTGCTATACCAGCAAATATTATTAGAGAAATACCATTACCAATACCACGCTCGGTTATTTGTTCACCCAACCACATTAAAAAAATTGTTCCTGTTACCAACGTAATCACTGTAGTCAGTATAAACATCCCACCGGGGTCAATTACCAATCCACTTTGCGATTGAAGTGCAATTGAAATTCCATAGCTTTGTACTAACGCAAGAGCAAGCGTACCATATCGCGTATACTGGGTAATTTTCCTTCTACCACTTTCACCTTCCTTCTTTAGTGCTTCCAAGTAAGGTACAGCAACAGTTCCAAGTTGCATAATAATAGAAGCTGAGATGTAGGGCATTATACCCAACGCAAATATCGAGAAACGTGAAAGTGCCCCACCTGAGAACATATTAAACATCCCCAAGACGCCACTTTCCTGGGATTCAAATAGGTCTTTTAATACAATTGAATCAATACCAGGAACTGGAACATGAGCTCCAATCCTATATACAATTAACGCTAGTAACAAAAACCATAAACGTCGCTTTAAATCAGAAAATTTGTCGACAGGCTTATTTAATGAACCTTTTATAGCCACTTTTATTCCTTATGCTTCTATAATATTTTTCCACCCGAAGCTTCTATCATCACTTTGGTTCCTTTGCTGATATAGAATCCTTGCAACGAAATCGCTCTATCAATTTGATCTATACCATAAATTTTAACTTTTTTAACTTTATCGGAAATAATATTATATTTTTTTAACAAATCAACACTAATCACTTCCTCAGAAACTATCTTTAAATCCCTCACCCGCAAGCAAGAATAATCATCTCTTTTAAAAGTCAAAAAACCTCTTTTTGGCAAACGCCGCTGAATTGGCATTTGTCCGCCCTCAAACCCTACTTTATGAAATCCTCCGGAACGTGATTTTTGTCCTTTATGGCCTCGACCGCAAGTTTTTCCAAAACCTGACCCCATACCCCGCCCCACTCGCACTTTACTTTTCGCAGAACCAATAGCAGGTTTAATTGAATTTAAAAACATATCAATCGCACTTTATTAAGTATTTAATCTTATTAATCATTCCAATAGTTTCGGGTGTTTTCTCTAGCACTGATGAGCTGTTAATTTTTTTTAAACCCAAACCCCTTATAGTTGCTCTATGAGATTGTTTCACGCCTATTAAACTTTTAACCAAGTATATTTTTATAGTATTTGGTATTTTTTCATCAACCATTATCAAGTCCTAAAATTTCTTTAACCGTTTTCCCACGTTTTGCAGCTATACTTGCAGGTGTGTTCATAGAACTTAATCCCTTAATTGTTGCTCGCACAACATTATATGGATTCGTAGAACCAATACATTTAGCTAGAATATCCGTCATACCAATTACTTCAAAAATCGCTCGCATAGGTCCGCCAGCAATAATTCCCGTCCCCTCTGGTGCAGGCTGCATATATACTTTAGCAGCTCCATGGGAAGCAATAATTGGATGATATATAGTACCGTTTTTTAATTTAATCTTAATCATTCTTCTACGAGCTTCATCCATAGCCTTTTGAACGGCAACCGGAACTTCCCGTGATTTTCCCTTTCCCATCCCGACACTGCCATCGCCATCTCCCACAACAGTAAGCGCTGCAAAGCCTAAAATACGTCCACCCTTTACAACTTTGGTAACTCGATTGATAGCCACCATTTTCTCTCGCAAATCATCACCAGTCTCTTCATTTCCTGAGGGCTTCACACCTGCCTTGCCAATTTTTGCCATTTTAAATCCTTGATTAGAATTTTAATCCATTTTGGCGCGCAGACTCTGCCAGCGCCTTTATTCTTCCATGAAATTTATATCCAGATCTGTCAAAGGCGATATTTGTAATTCCACACTCCTTACCTTTCTCGGCGATTCTTTTCCCAATAAAAGACGCAGCTGTCACGGAGCTACCTGATGAAATTTCTTTTTTAACATCGGACTCTAAAGTAGACGCACAAGCTATGGTTTTATGCTGATTATCATCTATTAATTGCGCATATATATGCAAATTAGTTCTATGCACACATAATCTTATTGTTCCGATTTCTGCAATCTTATATCGAGTCTTTCTTGAGCGTCTTAATCGCCTATCTTTTAAATTTGCCATATTATTTCACTTATTTTTTCTTCGTTTCTTTGAGAATAATTTTCTCATCTGAATAACGAACACCCTTACCCTTATATGGCTCTGGTTTTCTATATGCTCGTATTTCAGCAGCCGTTTGCCCAACTACTTGCTTGTTCATTCCTTTAATAAGGATCTCTGTCTGCGTCGGGGTTTCAATTTTGATTCCATCAGGGATGATATAATCTATAGGATGTGAAAATCCCAAAGCCAAGTTAATTTTATTCTGCGCTGCCTGAGCTCGATAGCCAACACCCACTAACTGTAATCTCCTTTCAAAACCGACAGTCACACCGTGAACCATATTAGCCACAAGAGACCTGACTGTCCCTGACATAGCGTTAGCATGCTTTGATTCATTTACTGACTTAATTCTAATTTCATTTTCAACCACTTCCAACACAACAACATTAGTTAATTTTTGATGTAAAGTTCCTAGAGGTCCTTTTATTGATATGTTATTATTAGAAGCGATCACTTCAACATTGGATGGGATGGTTATGGGATTTTTACTAACACGAGACATTTAATATCTCCTTTAAACAACATAACATAATAATTCTCCGCCAACTCCAAGATGTTGTGCTTTTCTTTGAGTCATCACACCTTTAGATGTAGACATGATTGCAATCCCCAATCCGTTCATTACATTAGGCAAATTCTTACTAGATTTATAAATTCTTAAACCAGGTTTGCTAACGCGTTTTATCTTTTCTATTACTCGATCACCCGAATGATATTTTAGTTTGATTTCTATATTTTTTTTGCCTCCCTGATCGATGATATCAAAAGCTTCTATATACCCCTCATCTTTCAGAACACTAGCTATTGCATGTTTAATGCGAGAACTTGGCATTATTACTGATATTTTTTTTGCCATTTGCCCATTACGCACCCGTGTTAGCATATCCGCTATAGGATCACTCATACTCATAATGCATTACCTACCGATTAGTTACATTAATACAAAATTGATAATTTTTACTATCAAGCAAAGATCATACATTACCAGCTAGCTTTGATTATTCCTGGAATTTTACCACTCATCGCGATATCTCTTAACTTGCTCCTTCCTAGGCCAAATTTAGAGTAAACACCTCTAGGCCTACCGGTTAATGCACACCTATTTCTTAATCGCACTGGACTAGAGTCTCTCGGTAAATTTTGCAATGCTAGACGAGCTTCACTACGCTCGGTATCACTGAGCGCAGAATCATTTATTATTTTCTTTAAATTTATCCTTTGCCCAACATACTTCTGCACTATTTTATATCTTTTGATATTTCTATTAATAATAGCAAGCTTTGCCATTTTGATCTCAGTTTTTAAATGGAAAATTGAAGGCAGATAACAATGCCTTCGCCTCAGCATCACTTTTAGCTGTAGTTGTAATTGATATATTCATTCCACGCAAATCGTCTATTTTATCATAATCTATCTCGGGGAAAATAATTTGTTCTTTTATACCCATATTATAGTTACCCCTGCCATCAAAAGATTTTCCAGAAATTCCTCTAAAATCTCTTATTCTGGGTATTGCGATGGTTATTAGTCGATCGAGAAACTCATACATTCTAACTCGTCTCAGTGTAACCATACATCCTATTGGATAATCCTGTCTTACCTTAAATGTTGCAATAGATTTCTTAGCTTTAGTAATTACAGGATGCTGGCCAGATATTTTTTTTATGTCAGCTAGTGCGTTCTCTATTATTTTTTTGTCTATAGTCGCTTCACCTAGACCAATATTTAAAGTAATTTTTGTTATGCGTGGTACTTCCATTATTGAATTGTATTTGAATTGTTCCATTAGTTTCTTAACAGCCACATTCTTATAATATTCTTGTAAGCGAGTCATACTTAAATCCACTTCCTTTTTACGGTTCAATCAAATCGCCACTAGATTTAAATATACGGACTTTATTATTTTCCGAAGTAAGCTTAAATCCAACTCTGTCAGGTTTCTTTGAATTAAAATTATAAATTGCAACGTTAGAAACATGTATCGGCATTTCTTTTCCGATTATGCCACCCGCACTACCATTAGTCGGGTTAGGTTTTTGATGTTTCTTAACTATATTTATTCCTTGAATGATTAAATAATCGATTCTTTCAATACGAAGAACAGTTCCTCTTTTGCCTTTATCTTTACCGGCAATGATAATCACGTCATCACCCTTTTTTAATTTTTGCATATCACTCCCCTCCCATAGCTATAATACTTCTGGAGCTAGAGATACAATTTTCATAAAATGCACATTTCGCAACTCTCGAGTCACTGGGCCAAATATACGTGTTCCTATCGGCTCAAATTTATTATTAAGCAATACAGCTGCATTGTCGTCGAATTTTAATAAAGATCCGTCATTACGTCTTACACCTTTCGCTGTTCTAACTACTACTGCATTATATACCTCACCTTTTTTTACTTTTCCTCTAGGTGCCGCATCTTTAACGCTAACTTTAATAATATCACCTATTCCAGCGTATTTTCTTTTTGATCCGCCAAGTACTTTTATACACATAAGTGAACGAGCACCAGTATTATCTGCTACCCGTAATATTGATTGCATTTGAATCATTTTCTATTCGCTTTTCGTTATAATTTATTTCAAGCACTGATTAAATATTATTTTCAATGGCTAGATCAGAACAAATCAATTAAAATTCTTACCATATCCAAAACCTAATATGAAATAAACATTGATATATCACATAGTCTAAATACTATACAAATATCTTATTTACTCTGTATTCTCTATATTTTATCTATTACTTTCCAATTTTTGGTTTTAGATAAAGGCCGACATTCTTCTAATAAAACGGTATCGCCTATCGAATACCGATTAGTTTCATCGTGAGCATGATATTTCTTAGTTCTTGTAATAAACTTCCCATACAGTGGATGTATCAATCTACGCTCTACCAATACGGTTACAGTTTTATCCATCTTATTACTAATAACTTTCCCACTTATAGTACGTGTACGGTTTAATTTATCGCTATTCATGATCATTTTGTTGCTGGGTTATAAATGTTTTTACTCTGGCAATATCTCTTTTTATCATTCGTAGCTTATTAGTATTCGACAACTGCTGCGTTGCCAGTTGCATTCTTAACCCAAATTGCGCTTTTAATAAAGAAATTAGCTCGACATTTAATTCCGATAGCTGTTTGTTTTTCAATTCGACTGACTTCATCACTATCCACCAATTTGCCTTATAGTAAATGTTGTTCTAATAGGAAGCTTTGCTGCAGCTAGTCGGAAAGCTTCTTTTGCCAACTCTTCTGTCACTCCATCCATTTCATACAAAACTTTTCCCGGTTGTATTTCTGCCACATAATACTCTGGATTTCCTTTTCCATTCCCCATTCTAACTTCAGCAGGTTTTTGCGAGATTGGTTTATCAGGAAAAATCCTGATCCAAATTCGCCCCCCTCTTTTGATATGTCTCGTCATCGCCCTACGAGCCGCTTCAATTTGACGTGATGTTAGTCGTCCTCTTCCTATCGCTTTTAAGCCGAATTCACCGAAGCTAACTTTAGCTCCACGCGTGGCGATCCCAGTATTTCTTCCTTTTTGCTGCTTTCTATATTTAGTTCTAGCTGGTTGAAGCATTCATTTCTCCACAATTCATTTTTCATCAACTTCTGCAATCTGCTCAGTATGGGTCGAACTATCTTCTAAACCTGAATCTTTATTACTGTTTATTTCATTCTTTGAATCTGAGGAATTTATGAATGACAAAGAAGAACGCTTATTGTGTCTTTTTTTTTCATTTTCTGAATTCTGATTTGTAAATGAATGAATTACTTGTTCGCCTTTACCAAGTAATTCACCTTTAAAAATCCATACTTTTATACCTATGATTCCATAAGTTGTTTTAGCTTCTGATGTTCCGTAATCAATATCAGCTCTTAACGTATGAAGTGGAACTCTTCCTTCTCTATACCACTCAGTACGAGCAATCTCAATCCCATTTAATCTACCAGAGCTCATAATTTTTATTCCTTGAGCACCAAGTCTCATAGCATTCTGCATTGCCCGTTTCATTGCTCTTCGAAACATTATTCTTTTTTCTAACTGTTGCGCGATATTATCCGCTATTAATTGTGCATCAATTTCTGGTTTTCTAATTTCTTCTATATTTACATGAACAGGAACACCCATTCTTTTTTGTAGCTCGCTACGCAATACTTCAATATCTTCACCTTTCTTACCTATAACGACACCCGGGCGAGAACTAAAAATTGTAATTCTAGCATTCTTTGAAGGCCTTTCTATCAAAATCTTACCAACCGATGCATTTTTAAGTCTATTTGCAAGAAAAGTCCGAACCTTTATGTCTTCATTAAGCATAGCCGGAAAATTACTACTATTCGCATACCATCTCGACAACCAA
This sequence comes from uncultured Nitrosomonas sp., assembly GCF_902826915.1. Taxonomy (GTDB): domain Bacteria; phylum Pseudomonadota; class Gammaproteobacteria; order Burkholderiales; family Nitrosomonadaceae; genus Nitrosomonas. The sequence goes on along the minus strand of NZ_CADEGP010000013.1, from coordinate 3,684 downwards.
TTTTTTTGCACAGACAGCCTAAAACCAGTCGGATTTATTTTTTGACCCATATCAGTTAGTGCCTTTATTAGTATAACTACTACCATCACCCAAAGTCAGTGATATGTGGCAAGTTGGTTTCACAATTCTATTTCCACGACCTTTAGCACGAGCACTAGTTCTCTTCATAGATGCACCTTGATCAACAATAATTGATGAGATCGTAAGCTCATCAATATCAGCACCATCATTGTGTTCAGCATTTGCTATTGCAGACTCTAGTAGCTTATGTATTATTTCCGCACCCTTTTTTGGACTAAATATTAATATGTTCAACGCCCTGTCCACAGCTAAGCCCCTTACTTGATCAGCAACAAGACGACATTTCTGAGCTGAAATTCTTGCACCACGTAATTTAGCAATTGTTTCCATTTTTATTTTTTAACGCTTCGTAACAACTTTCTTGTCACCAGCATGTCCTTTAAAAGTACGTGTTAATGAAAATTCCCCAAACTTATGACCCACCATATTTTCGGTAACAAATATCGGTATGTGTTGTTTTCCATTATGGACTGCTACAGTTAATCCAATAAAATCAGGCAATATCGTTGATCGTCTCGACCATGTTTTAATAGGCCGCTTATCATTTGTATTTCGCGCCTTTTCTATTTTTAACACTAAATGAGTGTCAACGAATGGTCCTTTTTTTACTGAGCGTGGCATTTAATCACCCTTTTTTTGAATAACGATGACGAATTATCATCACATTTGTTCTTTTATTTTTGCGAGTCCTATATCCCTTGGCTGGTGTCCCCCAAGGACTTACCGGATGTCTCCCCGCTGATGTTCTACCTTCACCGCCACCATGAGGATGATCTACGGGATTCATTGCCACGCCACGCACAGTCGGCCTAACTCCACGCCATCTTACTGCGCCCGCCTTACCAATGGATCTCAAACCATGCTCTGCATTTCCTACCTCACCGATAGTAGCACGGCAATCTATATGAACTTTACGCACCTCACCTGACCGCAGTTTAATTTGCGCGTAATTACCTTCTCTAGCTTGCAATTGAACAAACGAACCTGCTGATCTAGCTAATTGAGCTCCTTTTCCAGGCAACAACTCAACACAATGAACTATTGTTCCTATTGGTATATTACGTAGTGATAAAGTATCACCAAGCTTAATTTGTGCCAAATTTCCACTACCAATTTTCATTCCTACTGCCAATCCTTTTGGTGCAATTATGTATTTTCTTTCCCCATCGGCATAACATACCAAAGCGATATTAGCTGATCTATTTGGATCATATTCAATACGCTCTATAGTAGCGGCGACATCATCTTTATTGCGTTTAAAATCCATCAACCTATAATGTTGTTTATGACCTCCACCACGGTGCCGTGTGGTGATATGCCCATGATGATTACGGCCTGCAGTTTTAGACTGCTTTTCAAGTAAACTTTTATGAGGCTTTCCTTTGTGCAATTCTTTATTTACCAGCTTAACAACAGATCTTCGCCCAGGCGATGTTGGTTTTAATTTTACAAGCGCCATCATTTAGCCTCTACATTCGAAAAATTTGCAAAATTCAACTCTTGCCCGCTTTTAATCCTCACTATAGCCTTTTTCCAATCAGATCTTTTTCCCATAAAACGTCCAAACCGCTTTTTCTTTCCTTTAACATTAATCGTTTGAACCTTTTCTACTTCAATTTTTTGTTCTTTCCATAGCAACTCCACAGCTCTTTTTATTTCTAGCTTAGTAGCGTCCGTCGCTACACGAAACATAGTTTGATTATTTTTCTCGCCTAAATAGGTTGCCTTTTCTGAAATATGAGGCGCCAATATGATTTTTAATAAACGGCCTTGATTGCTAATTACACTATTCATGAAAGAAGCTCCTCTATCCTTTTTAAACTATCGCTCGTGATAAGTGTTTTTTTAAATTTCAAAAGACTGACTGGATCTATATTGTGCACTTCAACAACAGCAATATTAGGAATATTTCGCGATGACAAATAAAGATTACTATCAATTTCATTCGTTATAATCATCGCATTACTCAATTCGAGAGCTTCTAATTTCTCTGACAATGCTTTAGTTTTATACGAATCAACGCTAAATGATTCAATAACAAATAACCTATTATCACGAATTAGTTGCGAGAATATAGAACTAATTCCGGCACGATACATTTTTTTATTCAATTTCTTTTTAAAACTTTCCTCAGAACTGCTGGGAAAGATTTTACCGCCACCGCGCCATATAGGACTCGAAGCCATACCAGCACGTGCTCTGCCCGTACCTTTTTGGCGCCATGGCTTGCGAGTTGACTTTGCGATATCCGATCTACCTTTTTGTGCCCGAGTTGCAGAACGTGCATTAGATAAATATGAAGTCACAACCTGATGAACGAGCGCCTCGTTATAATCTCTCTTAAAAAGCTCATCAGAGACAGTTATGCTTCCTGTTTTCTGATTTTTATTATCGATAAGCTCAATTTCCATTACTTATTCACCCTACTGTTTATATTTTATCTTTATGAATTCACTTTTTTTCTTTTACGCTTGATCGAACTATTACATATCCATCTTTCGATCCTGGAACCGCACCCTTAACTAACAACAAATTTCTTTCGCTATCAATTCTTAATATTTCAATATTTTGTGTAGTTCTTCTCACATTACCCATATGCGCAGCCATACGCTTACCTGGAAAAATACGCCCCGGATCTTGGGCCATACCAATTGACCCTGGTTTATTATGCGCTTTCGAATTGCCATGACTTGCTCTATTGGAAGAGAAGTGATGTAACTTTATTGCTCCTGCAAAACCCTTTCCTATCGTAACTCCAGATATATCAACTTTTTGCCCTATTTTAAATATATCGCTCCTAATCTCCATACCATTCTGGAATTGATCAAGAATAGAATCATCATTTACCCTGAACTCTCTGACAATGCTCCCAACCACCACACCAGCTTTAGCACAATGACCGGCTGTCGATTTATTCACCCTTGATATCTTTTTCTGACCAAATGATATCTGTGCAGCACAATAACCATCAGAAGAAGTTTTCTTTATTTGAGTTATACGATTATTTGTAACATCAATTACTGTTACTGGAAAAGCATCTCCATTCTCCACGAATATTCGCATCATACCGATCTTACGGCCAATTAATCCTAAACTCATTCTATCTCTCTTCTCAGGAGTGTTCTTTATTTAATTTCTTAATCTTAAGAAAATATTAATTTTTTATTACAGCTTTATCTCTACATCGACACCTGCAGGCAGGTCCAATTTCATCAATGCGTCCACTGTCTTATCTGTCGGATCTATTATATCCATTAACCTTAAATGCGTTCTAATTTCAAACTGATCACGCGAAGTCTTGTTCACATGAGGCGAGCGCAACACATCAAAGCGTTCTATCTTTGTTGGTAATGGAATCGGCCCCTTTACTACCGCTCCTGTCCTTTTTGCTGTTTCAACAATTTCTATAGCTGATTTATCTATCAAACGATAATCGAAGGCTTTAAGACGAATTCTAATTTTTTGATTTTGCATATACTCGTTCCCGAATTAATAAATTCAATAATTAAACCAAACTATATTGAACTTATTTTTCTTTACCTTCTCGATCACTCAATAATTTTAGCAACAACGCCGGCACCAACAGTTCTACCACCCTCGCGT
>NZ_CADEGP010000012.1 GCF_902826915.1 uncultured Nitrosomonas sp. | reverse complement strand
AATATTTCATGTTCTACAACCAATATAGACCTCACACCGCGCTTGACGACAAAACACCAAATGAGTTCTACTTCGATAACCTGCCTGCAATGCAAAATACAGCGTAGGCATTACCACGAGATTTCCACTTAAGATATGGGAAAAACTGTCCAATCAAGTGAGACCACCTCTTCATACGTGGTTACAGAATATGAATGAGCACTTAAAAATACTAATTATCGAAGACGAAAAAATAGTTGCGCTAGATCTAAAAAGACGCCTGTCCAAATTAGGCTACGAAATAACAGGTATGACTACCAACGGTCAAGAAGCGCTGGCGTTAATAAGCCAAGCTCCCCCCAATATTATTTTGATGGATATCCATATTCAAGGAAACATGGATGGCATTGAAGTAGCTAGTATAGTGCAGAAAACGCACAGTATTCCAATTATCTATCTCACTGCTCATTCCGAAGAACAAACCCTAATTCGTGCAAAAGCTACCAAGCCATACGGATATTTATTAAAACCATTCTCAGACAGAGAATTAAACATTATTATCCAAGTCAGTATAGAACGCTATGAAAGCGATACTTTATTAAAAAAAAGTGAGCAGCACTTACGCCTTGCGTTAGAAGCAGCACACATGAGTACTTGGGAGGTGGCAAGAGCTTCACATAACATATTTATGGGCAAAAATTCCAAAGGCACTCTTGAATCCATAACTGATTGGGAAAGCTTCTTTCTTACAATTAATGAAAACGACAAACAAAGAATTCTTAATTTTATTGACAAATTATGCAGCAAAGAAGGATTTTCAGCAGAAATAGAATTTAGTGTTAATACTCATACAAAAAAAAACTTATGGTACAAGTTATACGGCAAATCATTTACGAATGGTGATGCTGGCAAGCACCAAGTCGTCGGCATCTTGCAGGAGACCACTGAAAATCGGCTGGCCAGAGACCGTTTGGCGCAGGCAGCCACCGTATTTAGATGCTCCACAGAAGGTATTATTATTCTTAACAAGAATAGGCTAGTTGATTGCGTCAATGATGCCTTTCATTCCATAACCAAGTACCGGGAACAAAATATAAAGAACAAAGAATTACCTTTTCTTACCCATCAATCTCTGGGCGCAATCATCTATGAAGAGTTGTGGCAAAGTGTTGAGAAGCACGGCCATTGGCGTGGTGAAATCAAAGTATATAAAAAAAACAAAGAGGCCATGTATATCTGGCTTACGATCGGACTCATTCCCGTCGAGGCAAATAGGGAAAAACAATTTGTCGTAATGATATCGGATATCACAAAAATTCGTGAAACGCAGAAGCAATTATCACATTTTGCATACTACGATAACCTTACAAACTTGCCTAATCGTATGTTAACCAAAGATCGACTTAATCAGGCAATAGCGTTAGCAACTCGAGACTCATCCATGTTAGGCGTATTATTCATTGATCTGGACAACTTCAAACGTATCAACGATACTTTTGGACATAAACAAGGTGACTCTCTGCTATGCCTTCTTTCGAAAAGAATGCTATCCGTATTACGCCAAAGTGATACCTTAGGAAGGTTGAGTGGTGACGAATTTATTGCTATTGCTACAAATATTGAATCCCATGATGCCCTGATAAATATCGCCGAGAAAATTCTGGATTGCGTCTCGGAACCGGTAGACATCGATAGTATGGAAATAATTCCGTCGTGCAGTATTGGCATCAGCGTATATCCAAGCCATTCCGATCATTCAGATCATTTAATTCAAATGGCGGACACCGCCATGTATGAGGCCAAAAATAAAGGGCGCAATAATTACGCTTTCTATCATCCTGGTTTGACACAAATAGCCACTCATCAACTCACGCGAGAAAGGGAGCTACGTCAAGCGCTAGCCAATAACGAATTTTTGCTTTACTTTCAACCACAAATTTCTTTGGCAAATAAAGAAGTAACCGGAGTTGAAGCGTTAATTCGTTGGATGCACCCCAAGCAAGGATTGTTGCCTCCCGCAGAAATCATACCTATTGCCGAATCAAGTCGGCTCATCATCGATATTGGCAATTGGGTTCTGATGGAAGCATGCAGGCAATTACATCAATGGCGAATTGAGGGCTTAGATAATTTGCGTATGTCTGTAAATGTTTCAATACGTCAGCTTGCAGATAAAGATCTGCAAAAATATATTGCCAGTTTATTGCATCAGTACTCTCTTCCAGCACATTTACTCGAACTGGAAATCACAGAATCCTGTCTACAAAACGAATTAATCTATATCACCCGTTTGGAGCAATTAAAGAAGCTTGGAATACTCATCTCCATAGATGATTTTGGCACAGGTTATTCTTGCTTGAGTTCGTTAAAGAATCTCCCCATACATCGCTTAAAAATCGACCAAAGCTTTATTAAAGGAATCCCGTTGGATAAAAATGATTGTGCGATTGCAGCAGCAATTCTGGCACTGTCACAGAAGCTTAATCTCCAGGTAACAGCTGAAGGCATCGAAACACAGGACCAAACTACTTTTTTAATCAATCATGGTTGCTTTGAATTACAGGGGTATCTTTTCAGCAAACCCGTTTCTCCCAGCCAAATACCCAATCTAATACGAAAATTCCCAGAAAAATTAACTAACTTAGAATTTTAATTGTTATTTTCCTAGCTACTTTGACTCACAATTAAATAAAAGTAAAACATGGCATCTAATCGGTATAAGAAATTCAGCAACCCTGAAGAAATGGTATATCTTGCTGTCGAGGCCTCTCCCAATAGCGTGGTGATGACTAATAGTGATGGTGAAATTGTCATGGTTAATTCAGCTTCAGAGAAACTTTTCGGTTACTCCCGACAAGAACTCATTGGAAAATCTATAGAAATTCTAATTCCAGAACAATTTCGTATACATCACCCAGAATTACGGCTTACTTACATTAAGGAATCAAAATCTCGCCCAATGGGTCATGGCAGGGATCTATATGGACTACACAAGAGTGGTAAAGAATTTCCGGTTGAAGTTGGCCTTAATCCCGTTGAAACTAAAAGTGACGGTACATTCGTACTAGCTGTTATCGTCGACATTTCTGATCGCAAACAAGCCGAGAAAATGATTCATCTAGCTGTAGAAGCATCACCCAATGGCATGGTAATGACTGATCACAAAGGAAAAATCATAATGGTCAATTCTACCACCGAAGAATTATTCGGCTATCAACGCCAGGAAATGATAGGAGAACCCATAGAAATACTCATACCAATATCACATAGAACTCAACACACTAAATTAAGGAGGAGTTTCTTGGAACACTCCAGCAAACGCGACATGGGGCATGGACGCGATCTTTATGGTTTACATAAGAGCGGCAAAGAATTTCCGGTTGAAGTTGGCTTGAATCCTATTCAAACAACTGAAGGAACTTTAGTGTTAGCTTCTGTTATCGATATCACCACGCGCAAACACCAAGAAGAACAACTTATGGCTGCTCTGAAGGAAAAAGATTTATTATTATCGGAAATTCATCACAGAATTAAGAACAACCTGCAAATTATCGACAGTCTTTTAGGAATGCAATCCGAAACTGTATATGACAGCACTGCAATAACCGTTTTGACGGAAAGTCAGCATAGAGTTAAATCGATGGCATTAATTCATCAAATCTTATATCAGTCGCAAGATTTCTCGCAAGTAGACTTTTCCAGCTTTATCGATTCTTTAGTAAATAATCTTTTAGTTTCTTACACACCAGAAGCTTCAAAGATAAAAACTAAAATTGAAACAGATGAAATTCTCATCCCAATCAATATCAGTATCCCTTTAGGTCTCCTTCTAAATGAATTATGCACAAACGCAATAAAGTATGCTTTTCCAGGAAATCGTTCGGGAACGATTCAGATTAACCTAAAACATCATAATTCAAATCAGTTGTTGATACGTATTAGTGATAATGGAATTGGCATATCAGATGATTTTGACATTGAAAATACGCCTACACTAGGTCTACAACTCGTTCAATTGCTAAGTGAGCAGATAAGCGCAGAGTTAACTATTCACCGCAGAAATCCTACAAGTTTTACACTCATCTTTCCGAAGGATCTGTAATAAAGCCGATTCTTGTCATGCCCGCTTTGGCCGCAATGCTCATTACCCGTGCAATATGTTCGTAGTGCGCCAATTTATCTGCGTGAAGATGTAATTCAGCTTCAGGTTCCTGGCTTATTTTTGCAGCAAAACGCGATGCTAATTGCTCCAGCACTTCGGGTTCTCCATTCCAGAATAGGCTACCATCCGCACGTATAGCCAATTCAACATGCTCAGTTTGTGTGATATTTGGAACATTCTCTGCTTTTGGCAGATCAATCTTGACGGAATGAGTAAGAAGTGGTGCTGTAATAATAAAAATGATTAACAATACCAGCATCACATCAACCAGCGGCACCACATTAATTTCTGACATAGGGGCCTGGCGCCCGCTATCTTGCATACTTCCAAACGCCATTATTGCCCCCTTTCTATCGCAACATCAATTGTGCTTGTGCTTATTTCGCGCTGCGAATGTGGCGCAGAGAATGGAGTATCATTGTTATCTCCAACCGTTATCAGTATAAACAGATCATGCGCAAAAGCTTCCAGACGCGCAAGCCAGATACGATTACGACGTACAAAAGCGTTATACGCAAGCACTGCTGGAATAGCTACCGCCAGCCCTAACGCTGTCATGATTAATGCTTCGCCAACAGGACCAGCGACCTTATCTAAAGTACCCTGCCCCGAAAGTCCAATTTGTATCAGCGCATGATAAATACCCCATACCGTTCCAAATAAACCAATATAGGGTGCTGCCGAACCTGCTGTTGCGATTAACGTCAAGCCATTCTCAATCCGAGTAGCTTCCTGATCGATACCGTTGCGTAAAGTGCGCGTCAGAAACTCGCTCGTCCCTCCCGCAGCAGCCAATTTATGCGTGCTGTGTAATTTGGAATCAGCTGCCGCATCAATACCCAGCTTAGCAAGCTCTGAGAATGCATTATTTGGCACGGCGTTTCTTAACTCAATATGAGCCGTTTGCAGTGAATCAAAACTCCAAAAATGCTTCAAAAAAGCCTCAGCACGGCGTTTAGCAATTATATTTGCAATACTTTTTGTGATAATTAGATACCAGCTCGCAATCGATAGTGACAATAGTAATACAAGTACACTGATGCCCACTCCATCAATCTGATCGAGAAAATGGGAAAAGCCGAGTCCTTGTTCCATGAATTAATTTCCTTGCAGTACAAAATTAAAAGGTTGTAAGGCTATCGCTCGAACGGGCTGGCCGTTACGCAACGACGGATTACAGTGCCAGCTCTTCACTGCAGCCAATGCCGCAGTATCAAGACGCTCATAGCCACTGCTATTAAGAACTTTTGCATCATCAATACGTCCACTCTCATCCAGCTCTACACGCAACACCAATTTACCCTCTTCACCCATGCGTCGCGAGATGGCAGGATACGCTGGCGGAGATAATTTAGGGCAAGAAACGGATAATTCCGAAGCCAACGTCATAGGCCCCGTTGGCATTTGTGCTGGTGCAGCATCCGGCAAGGATCTGGATTCTCTCGTTTGTTCCCGAATCGGTGCCGGCAATGGCTCTGGAACAACCTCGGCATATTCTTGCTTAGGAATTGCGAGAGCTTTAGCGACAAGGCGCTCTTGTTTGGGCTTGACCACAGGTTTCTTGGCTGGCTGAAGCTTAGCAGGCACAGGCTCCGGCAATGCTTCAGGGGCGGCACGCGGTATTGACGGAGTAATTAGCTCAGCAAACAAAGTAACCACCTGATCAGGAGCTGGAATTAAGCGCTGATTCCATAACACATAAAATAACGCAGCGTGCACTACCAGTACAAACAGCAACCCCGGCAACGAAATAAGGTTTTGTTGCCGCTCAAAATATTCACTATTTTTCCAAGATAATGATTGCATTACAGAATAACAAATCCAGAAAAATATACTTATTATTGACTTCAAAATACCGCAAGCTAATGCGCTGATTTGCCAAACAACAGGCATATGAACGCCGCATCAACCCAATGCGCTGCTCTAAATATATTGACCAGAAACTAAGCCGGCCAGCCTTTCATGATAACGCAAACGATAATAATTATCAATCACTGGATTGAGCTTAATGCGGGGATAATTTGTCAAAACAATAAAAAAGTCTTTACATGCATAAAAATTCTTTTCCACTGCACAGGCTAACAGATAGTGATATAGTGCGATCACATCCGATCTAATTCAAACATGACTTACACCACACCCGGTTTCTGGCGTCGCATTATTTGTCTGATTTATGAGCTTCTGCTTTTATTGGCTGTTTTGCTATTTGCGGGGTTTATTTTTCATCTTATCTTCAGAGACACGCAAGCTTTTTATTTCCGGCCATTATTTCAATTTTATCTACTCTTGGTCATGGGATATTACTTCACTTGGTTTTGGACACATGGCGGACAAACATTAGCCATGCAGACTTGGAAGATGTGTGTTGTGACTGCGGATGGTGGCAATTTAACAAAAAAACAAGCCATTATTCGTTACCTGCTCGCAGTAACAGGCACTTTTCTTTTTGGATGCGGATTCATCTGGGCGTTATTTGATCGCGATCACCAATTTCTCCATGACCGTGTAGCAGGAACTCGTATTTTTTTATTGACAGGCTAAGGTTCAATAAGAATCAACTAATCCTCTTACGATAATCGACTCATTACTTTGCTTCTTTTATAGAAACTTACATGCACATTTTTAGATTAACTTACAAAAAAGTGTATACTAAACGGATTGTTATGATTTCCACTACGTTAATAATTAAGCATTTAAAGATTGGTTTCAATAATCCGTTAATATAACAACCTCACTTCTACATTAGCGATCATTTAAACAAATGCGTAGCCAAATTTTCTCAGCAATTACTAGCTTGAAACTCCATCTCAGAGAACTCCCCATCCAAGCCAACTGCTTTGTTATCTTTGCCGCAACAATAGCCATTTTCATCACTGATTTAAGCCTCCCCTTAGGTGTTGCAGCTGGCGTCCCTTTTGCACTGGTAATATTCGCTAGTCTATGGGTCAGTGGAATTCAATTTACCTATCTAGTAACTGCGCTCGGACTTACTCTAACTATTGCGGGATACTTTCTATCATCGCACATGGCTGTCCCATTAGATATTATATTGTTTAATCGGGGAATCACTTTATTACTGATCATTTGCTCCGCATACATGGTGATTAAAATCAAAAGAGCAAATGTGGATATCACTACGTTAATGAATCAAATATTGATCGATCCTGTCACGGGATACAAAAACCGCCAAGCTTTTGAAACCGAACTTGATACGGAAATAGTGCGTAGCAAACGATATCAACGGAGTTTATCCATTGCGATTATCGATATTGATCTTTTGAAATTATTCAGTGACAACTATGACTATAAAAGCAAAAACGATTCCATTAAAAAAATTTCCCAAGAAATTAAAACTAACATCAGAATAACCGATTTTCTTTATCGTATTGATATCAATGTATTTGCCATAGTATTTTTTGAGACAGATTTGATCGAAGCTAAAAAAGTATGTGAAGCTATACGCAAGAAAATCTCTTCCGTCATAGATAAGAACGCTGAAAACAAAATCATGATAAGCATCGGTATCGCGATGCTTGAAGAAACAGATAACAAAATCAATCTCTGCAAACGTGCAGAAAATGCACTCTTTATTTCAAAACAAAATGGAGGACATCAGGTTTCCACCTTGCCTGCGATCGCTAATAAAGAAAAAACCACTGTTGCTGCCATTTTGTCACGTTCGAGATCTGATTGATTCCATTTTATGGACACAAAACAAGCATCCTCTGCACAAATACATCAATCCTTTTTAGCTACAGAAAAAATGCATTTATCGATGCATTGAAGAAATTACTTCAAATTCTCTTATATAATTCAGGGTATCCATCAGACAAAACCTTACGTTTCTGAGACACCCATGAGTTTATTGAACAAGCCAATGGCCAAAAAATCAAGCGGCCATTCCTTCTCACCCAGAGTAGCCCGATTATTACGTGAATCCGGGCTATTGATATTGATGGGTGCCGCACTTTATCTAATATTGATTTTTATTAGCTATGACCGTAGTGATGCCGGCTGGTCGCATAGCGGTGGCTTTAATCAGATCCAAAATGCAGGAGGACATGCCGGCGCATGGCTGGCTGACCTATTGCTGTATTTATTTGGTGCATCTGCATGGTGGTGGGTTGCCTTCTTTCTGTCTGCAATTGCGTGGAGTTATCGCCGAATAGATACCGTCGGTATCTTTGATCGGCATTCCCTGTTACTTTCTCTTGGCGGTTTTTTACTGTTATTATCAGCCAGCAGCGGTCTGGAATCGCTTAGATTTTACTCCATCAACATTTCGCTCCCTTTACTACCGGGCGGAATGCTAGGCAACACAATTAGCCATTATCTCTCGCAAATACTGGGATTTACGGGATCAACTCTGACATTATTAATACTCATCGCTGTCGGCTTTAGTCAATTTACCGGCTTGTCATGGGTTCGATTTGTAGAAATGCTTGGTGAAAGTGTTGAAAATCTATTATTACTACTCAAAAATGCATGGGAAACAAGACAAGACAAATTTGCAGGTATCGTTGCCTCTCATGTCCGAGAAAAAGCCGTTGAGAGCGAGAAAAAACGCATAGAAAATAACCCGATTCTGCATATCGAACCACCGACAACCAGTATTATTAAATCTCAGCGCATTATCAAAGAGAAACAGCCTTCCTTATTTTCGGATTTGCCTGACTCACCACTACCGCCATTGCGTCTTCTAGATGAACCGGATAAGGATTTTGAAATATTATCCAAAGAAACCCTCGAATTCACCTCTCGCCTGATTGAACGGAAACTCAAGGAATTTGGTGTCGATGTTAAAGTTGTTGCAGCCTTCCCTGGGCCTGTCATTACTCGCTATGAAATTGAGCCGGCTATTGGCGTCAAGGGCAATCAAGTCATTAATCTGGTAAAAGATCTGGCACGCGCATTATCGGTTGCCAGCATCCGGGTAGTCGAAACTATTCCCGGAAAAACCACCATGGGACTGGAAATTCCCAATCCTAAGCGCCAAATTGTCCGACTCCAGGAGATTCTCAGTTCTCAGGTGTATGCCGACTCCATTTCACCATTGACCATTGCATTAGGTAAAGATATCAGCGGGCGTCCGATTGTATCGGATTTAGCTAAAATGCCGCATGCACTGGTAGCTGGAACCACCGGCTCAGGCAAATCGGTTGCGATCAATGCGGTTATTCTAAGCCTTATTTATAAAACCACACCCGATCAAACCCGCTTGATCCTGATTGATCCAAAAATGCTGGAACTATCGGTATATGAAGGCATTCCGCATTTACTGACACCGGTTGTCACCGACATGCGCGAAGCTGCTAGTGCATTACGCTGGTGTGTCGCCGAAATGGAGCGTCGTTATAAGCTGATGTCTGCATTAGGCGTACGCAATCTCGGTGGTTATAACCAGAAAATACAGGAAGCGACCAAAAGTGAAGAGCCCGTAGTTAATCCGCTGACGCTACCTGAGGAAGAACAAGAATATCTAGAAGAATTGCCACTGATTGTCGTAGTCATTGATGAGTTAGCCGATTTGATGATGGTCGCCGGCAAGAAAGTTGAACAATTAATTGCTCGGCTTGCGCAAAAAGCACGTGCATCTGGCATTCATCTGTTATTGGCAACCCAACGCCCATCCGTTGATGTGATAACCGGTCTGATTAAAGCAAATATTCCGACCCGAATTGCTTTTCAAGTATCGAGCAAGATTGACTCACGTACCATCCTTGATCAAATGGGAGCCGAAGCCTTACTGGGTCAAGGAGACATGTTGTATTTACCACCCGGCAGCGGCTATCCGCAGCGTATTCATGGTGCTTTTGTCGCCGATCATGAAGTGCACAAGGTGGTTGAGTATCTTAAAGAACATGGAGAACCCAACTACATCGAAGAAATTCTTAAGATCGATGAAGAAGAAAGCGATGCCGGTGGCTCACTCGATCTTAAAAAACCATCCGAAGGTGAAGCCGATCCGCTCTATGATGAAGCCGTTGCCATTGTAATCAAAACTCGCCGGGCCTCTATCTCTCTCGTGCAAAGAAATTTGCGAATCGGCTATAATCGTGCCGCCCGTCTTGTAGAAGATATGGAACGAGCCGGCTTGGTTTCTTCAATGCAAAGTAACGGTAATCGGGAAGTACTAGCTCCGGCACGTAACGAATAATCAATTCCCAGCTGCTATACTTTGCTCTACACACCCATTTCATTAAAGGAATCTATGGTCCGTTTAAGCTGTTCAACTTTCTGCTTGCTGCTGCTCAGTCTGATACCAGTCCTGGCTGAAGCAACTGCTATTAACAGTCTTAAAGCCTTCATTCAGGAAACCCGCACAGTTCGAGCAAACTTCTCACAAACACTGTACGACAAAAATTCCCGTGCCATCCAAGAATCAACCGGTACCATGCAGTTCGAGCGTCCTGAAAAATTCCGCTGGGCTTATGAAAAACCATACGAGCAACTGATTGTTGGCAACGGCACGCAAGTCTGGTTTTATGATCATGACCTCAACCAAGTAACTGTGCGCCAATTCAACCTCGCTATTGGCAGTAGTCCAGCCGCATTACTCGCCGGCAGCAGTACGATTGAAGACAATTTTGAATTGGTTGAGCTGGGCGTGCAAAACGAGATGGAATGGCTCGAAGCAATTCCCAAAAACAAAGAAAGCAACTTTGAGTTCATCCAGATGGGGTTTTCTCCGGATGGTACGCTCAAGGTTATGGCATTGCGGGATAATTTCGGACAAACAACATTATTGTCGTTCTCTGAACTGGATAAAAACCCCACCCTGCCCGCTGATTTATTCACATTCATTCCTCCGGACAATGCAGACGTCATCAGTGAGTGATTTGGACCTTTTTTCGATTAATGCACCCAAAGCACCATTGGCAGAACTACTGCGTCCCAAGCAACCAAGCGACGTCATTGGACAAAATCATCTGCTCGGTGTAGGAAAACCACTGCGGTTGGCATTTGAATCAGGCAAGCCGCATTCGATGATTTTATGGGGTCCACCAGGAACTGGGAAAACTACATTAGCTCGTCTCATGTCAACTGAATTTGATTGCGAGTTCATTGCCCTATCTGCCGTGCTGTCTGGCGTCAAAGACATTCGCAATGCGATTGAGCAAGCTCAGTCAGTTCTGCAACAAGCCAGTCGGCACACCATTCTTTTCGTCGATGAAGTGCATCGCTTTAACAAATCACAGCAAGATGCTTTTTTACCGTACGTAGAACAGGGCTTAATCACTTTTATCGGTGCCACCACGGAAAACCCATCATTTGAAATTAATAATGCACTGTTATCGCGCGTTCAAGTGTATATACTCAACGCCTTATCAGAACAGGAATTATCCCGATTATTTGCGCATGCCCAAAATTTAATTCTGGACAAAGTGCAATTTTCTGATGAAGCAAGGAATTTACTAATCGAATTCGCTGACGGTGATGCCAGACGACTACTGAATCTGCTAGAACAAATTCATACTGTAGCCAGAACTGAATCCATCACGCAAATCAGTAAAGATATTGTCCTCAACACGTTATCACGCAATGCACGCAGCTTTGATAAAGGCGGCGATGAATTTTACGATCAGATATCCGCACTACATAAATCGGTTCGCGGGTCTTCACCTGATGCAGCGCTCTATTGGCTGTGTCGCATGCTGGATGGCGGCGCCGATACGCTGTATATCGGACGAAGATTGATTCGCATGGCCATTGAAGACATCGGCCTGGCGGATCCGCGTGCTCTACGCTTAACATTGGATGCCTGTGAGACTTATGAGCGGCTAGGCAGTCCGGAAGGCGAATTGGCGTTGGCACAAGCTACCTTGTATCTGGCCTGCGCGCCGAAAAGTAACGCTGCCTATCTAGCTTACAAGAAAGCACGCTCCTTGGTTACCCAGGATAAATCACGCCGCGTCCCGATGCACCTGCGTAATGCACCCACCAAACTGATGCAAGATATCGGCTATGGAAACGCTTACCGCTACGCGCATGATTGCCCGGAGGCCTATGCAGCGGATGAAAATTATTTTCCGGATGAAATGCCTGAAGTGAATTTTTATCAACCAACTGCTTTCGGACTGGAACAAAAAATTCAAGAAAAATTGGCTCATTTACGAAATTTAGATAAACAAGCAAAACGTAAACTATAGAATTCAATTAATACCGGTTATTTTGGAGTTTTTGCATGTTAGAAATTCAACAACTACGCACTGATCTGAGCAACATTACCCAGCAACTCGCCAAAAGAGGCTACACTTTTCCTGCCGAAGCATTTAATGCTTTGGAAGCAGAACGCAAAATAATCCAGACCCAAACACAAGAACTTCAGGCGCAACGCAACACAACATCGAAGAAAATCGGCCAAGCAAAAAGCAAGGGAGAGGATACTTCGGCGATTATGACTGAAGTGGCGCATCTAGGCGATGCATTGAAACAAGCGGAAAATCAGCTGGAGCACATTCAACATCATTTGCAAAAAATTCTGCTCGAGGTTCCCAACCTTCCGCATATCAGTGTGCCCGAAGGCAAAGATGAGACGAGCAATATGCAAATTCGGCAGTGGGGCGAACTGCGACAATTTGATTTTGACATCAAAGACCATGTCAGCATCGGAGAAGGCCTCGGATTGTTGGATTTTGAAACCGCTGCCAAACTCAGTGGGGCGCGATTCAGCTTGATGAAAGGCGGACTTGCACGTCTGCACCGGGCGCTGGCTCAATTTATGCTGGATATTCATACGCTGGAACATGGTTATATCGAAACCTATGTACCCTATCTGGTAAATCGGGATAGCCTGCGCGGCACGGGACAACTTCCCAAATTCGAACAAGATTTATTTGCCGTGACCACCGGTGGCGCGGAATCTTCCTCTGCGGAAAATACGCCTGAATATCATCTCATTCCCACTGCGGAAGTGCCCATTACCAACATGGTTCGCGATGAAATCGTGCCGCTGCAATCACTGCCGCTCAAATATGTCTCACATACGCCCTGCTTCCGTTCTGAGGCCGGTAGTTATGGCCGGGATACGCGCGGGCTGATTCGTCAACACCAATTTGATAAAGTAGAGCTGGTACATATCGTTCACCCGGATCAATCCTACGAAGCACTGGAACAGCTGGTCGGACATGCGGAAAAGATTTTGCAAAAACTAGCACTGCCATACCGAGTCATGGCCTTATGTACCGGAGATATGGGCTTCTCGGCAGCAAAAACTTACGACATTGAGGTTTGGTTACCCGCACAAAACACTTATCGTGAGATTTCCTCCTGCAGCAATTGTGAAGCGTTCCAAGCCCGCCGCATGCAAGCACGCTTTCGCAATGAAAATGGCAAACCGACGTTACTACACACATTAAACGGCTCTGGTCTAGCCGTTGGGCGAACGCTGGTAGCCGTATTAGAAAACTACCAGAATGCGGATGGCAGTATCACTATACCCGAAGTTTTGCGCTCCTATATGAACGGTCTTGACCAACTCGGGAGTAGCGGCGCAAAATGAAAACCAAGCACAACGATTCACTCTTCTTATAGGAAGCCTCATCATGCAGAATGAACATACCGATCAACCCAACAATACATCTGACAACGACAGTAAGCTCAAAACACTCGAAGCTGAGGTGCGCGAAGCAATTGCCAGCGGCACGCATATCCAGGAAACCGTGCGTCGGCTAACTCTCGAAGCCATGAATGCAAAACATATCGATCTGGAATCCCTGCAGCGAATTATCACCGCGGTGATGGATGGCGTGCACGACGGCGCAATGCACCAGCTACAACATGCAGCCAATCAAACGCAAGCAGCAAAATCACAAATTACTGAAGCTGTTGCAGGACTCGATTCTGCATTGGCTGGATTTGCCGAAGCCTCCAAACTGGCCGTTCAAGAAGCAACAGGTCAGGCCAGGGAATTCTCTGAGACCGAATTAAAGCGTACCCGCTCTGATCTAGAAAGCCTGGAAAGTTTATTCGTCGACACCCTGCATCGTACCGGTACGGCAGCGCAAGGCGTAATTTCAGAGATTCTGCTCGATTTGAGTCATCATGCAAAAAATACCGGAACCACAGTAGGTTCTCAGCTACAAGAAACACTGGCCATTTTCGCGCAACAAATCGCATCAGTTGGACAATCTCAGCTGGAAACCGGCGCCACCCTCGCGCAAAAAACAGCCGAATTTGTTGGCAAAATCACTCAAGGCGTGCTATCGGGAATCAGAGATAAATCCAAATAAGGCTATTATTGAATTCGATCAATTAAACGAGTCGTTAGCCCCACGTAATAACTTAGGTAGGGCTAACGATATCCTAACTTAAATCTTCGCCGCCCAACGCATCAACCATTGCGGTAATCAGTTGACTAAGTTCACCGGTCATAATGGCAAAATCGCTGACAAACAATTCTTCAGCACTCTCAGTCGACTCTTTCAGAATATCCTGTGGTGCAATTCGCCGCAGCTGCAAATTATCATGCAATACAAATGAAATTTTACTATCCCACGTCATTGCCAGCCTGATCACTTTTTTCCCTGCACGGATATGACGCACAGTCTCTTCGGTCTCCAACGCATGATGGGTATATTTGACAGTTGCTCTCTCATCGCTCATTCCTTGCAGCTCACAGTCACGATCGATGCTAAATATAGAAGGCAAATCATCTCCAGACAACCAACGTGTCATCGCTGAAGAAGGCGAAACCTGCGTTTCCAGAGGCGCTAGTGTCAAACCGTGCATCGATTTAACCAATACTTCAACCAATTCATCAGCTTTCTGGGTGCTCGCCGTATCAATTATCAAACGACTTTTAACCGCATCAATCCAGGCGTAAGTTTTGTGACGTTGTGTAAAAGCACGCGGCAATAACTCAATTATCGTAGCTTCCTTAATATCTCTAACTTGTTTCTTGCCTGGCTTATAGCCTTGCATTTTCTCAATTTGCGCAATACGGTTCTTAGCGTGCTGATTAATCACACCAGCTGGCAATAATTTCTTCTCCACACCCAAGGCAATCAGCCATTGTTGGCCATAAGCATGGATAAAATTCTCCTGCTCATCGCGCGGCGGTACCCAGCCGCGGCTTTGCATCTCCATTTGCATGCATGCTTGCAAGGCATGGTGAGAAAGCGCCTCTTCAAGGCTATTCAGTGTTATATTTCCATTATTAATACGATAAGCTTGTAAATTTCTGAACCACATAGTTTTACTCTATTAACTTGTTGATTGTCTTTGCCATCATCATTGTATGAAAAAAATTTACTCTGCTGGCAATTTGTTAGAAGCGCAGATAGTACTTGATCTGCTCGAACACGCCTATATCCCGGCGAGAATTTTTAATCAACATGCGCAGGGCTGCGTCGGCGAAATTCCTTTCACACATGCGTATCCGGAAGTATGGATCATACGCGAAGATGATTTCGAGCGCGGCAAGCGTGTCGTTGAAACCTACGAGAAAACACCGACAGCAACCGGAATCATACGCTGTCCTGCTTGTAATGAAGAAAATCCAGCTAATTTTCAGCTCTGTTGGAAATGCGGTTCTGGCTTAGAGATTGTCCTGTACCAAACCAAGATTACCGAATAAACAATAAAATCAAAGAGTGATGAATACTTATCCATCACTTCATGCTTTCTCGAACATTAAATCAGATAATGCTTATGTTGCCATCGATTGAACAACGCCTTGCCGCAGAACTTGCGGTTAAACTGGCACAGATCCAGGCCACTATCCAGTTACTGGATGACGGCTCCACTGTTCCCTTTATTGCCCGCTACCGCAAGGAAACCACTGGAGGATTGGATGATGTGCAATTGCGCCAATTAGCAGAACGCTTGCATAACTTGCGTGAGCTGGAAAAACGACGTGCGACAATCATCAATGCAATTGAAAAACAAAACAAAATGACTCCGACATTGCTGGCTGCGATCACCCATGCGCAAGACAAGACACATTTGGAAGATTTATACCTACCCTATCGCAAAAAACGCCGCACTAAAGCGCAAATTGCTCTAGAAGCTGGCTTGCAAGTGCTGGCAGATGCGCTGTTAAATAACTCTCGGCTTGATCCGGAAATTGAAGCGACCAAATACCTAAAAGCGCCGTTCGCCACCGAGGAAGGCGACAATCCAGGAGTAGCGGATGTCGAACAGGCATTGGGAGGCGCACAACATATCCTGATGGAGCGTTTCGCCGAACATGCGCCGCTACTGCAAACACTACGCGAATACTTACGCTTACATGGCATTCTGACTGCCAAGGCCATCAAGGAAAAACAAGACAGTGACACCAAATTTACCGATTATCATGACTATCAAGAAGCGATCAGTAAAATTCCTTCGCATCGTGCATTGGCGTTGCTGCGCGGCGAACGTGAAGGATTCTTGAAGCTAAAACTGCGATTGGATTCCGAACTGGAAGAAAAGAGTCGGAATTTGGAACCTAACTCATGCGAACAACGAATCGCGCAACAATTTAACATACGTGACCAAAAACGCGCAGCGGATAACTGGTTGATTGATACCGTGCGTTCAGCCTGGCGCAACAAAATCTTCGTACATCTGGAAACCGAGTTGATGAGCAACTTGCAAGAATGCGCCGAAACCGAGGCCATCCGGGTATTCGCGCAAAACCTCAAAGCCCTGTTGCTCGCTCCACCTGCCGGTGCGCGCGTCACCATCGGACTGGATCCCGGATTACGCACTGGAGTGAAAGTTGCGATAGTCGATACCACCGGGAAAGTACTCGACACGGCAACGATTTATCCGCACCCACCTAAAAATGACTGGGATGGTGCAATCCAGACTTTAAAGCAATTGGCACAAAAACATCACGCTTCTCTGGTCGCGATTGGCAACGGTACCGCATCACGGGAAACCGATCATCTGGCCAAAGATTTAATCAAACAGTATCCACAACTCAAACTTACATCAATCATGGTGTCCGAAGCCGGAGCTTCGGTGTATTCCGCCTCTGAGCTTGCCTCGGAAGAATTGCCTAATCTGGATGTATCGCTGCGCGGGGCGGTCTCAATTGCACGGCGATTGCAAGATCCTTTGGCCGAATTGGTCAAGATCGACCCAAAATCTATTGGTGTCGGCCAATACCAGCATGACGTCAATCAAAGCCAATTAGCGCACACACTTGATGCCGTAGTGGAAGACAGCGTCAATGCTGTCGGCGTTGATGTCAACACCGCCTCTCCTGCCCTACTGCGTTACGTTGCCGGACTCAACAGTAAAATTGCGCACAACATCACCGCATACCGCAACGCCAAGGGTATGTTTGCCAAACGTACCGATTTAATGAAAGTCACGGGCTTAGGCACAAAAACCTTTGAGCAAGCCGCCGGGTTCTTGCGCATTCCTACGGGTGCAAACCCACTCGACGCTTCCGCTGTTCACCCGGAATCATACCCGTTGATCGAGCAAATACTCAATGACGCAAAGCTGAATGTTTCCGCACTGATCGGCAATCAAACAGTTCTGAAAGCTATCCGTGCGGAGAAATACTCCAATGCACAATTCGGTCTACTGACCGTCAAAGACATCCTGCAAGAACTCGAGAAACCCGGCCGCGATCCCCGCTCCACCTTCAAAACCGCCACTTTTAAGGAAGGCATTGAGTCGATAAAAGATTTACAACCCGGCATGGTGCTCGAAGGCGTCATCACCAACGTTGCCGCGTTCGGTGCATTTGTCGATATCGGTGTACACCAGGATGGCTTAGTACACATTTCGGCGCTATCAGACAAATTTGTCAAGAATCCGCACACAGTTGTGAAGGTGGGTCAAGTTGTTACAGTCAGAGTATTAGATATTGATGAGAAACGAAAGCGAATTGCACTGACAATGCGACTTGCTAGCGGCAAGGGAGAAATATCCTAGAAGAAAATTATCGCCACAGCGTACACTTGGTGGAAAATGATTCTGTGACAAAATCATGAAAACCAAGAATAAAGCACCCCGCCGCAAGCAGCGAGGTATTAAAAGCGCTCTTCAGACTGCCGGTTTTCAACCAGCCTTCGCCCCAAGGAGCGAGGAATTAAACCCGGAAGAGATTAAAAAAATATAATTTATCGTTATATCAATCAGTAAGAGATACAAACAATCACTAAATCTGCTTTCAACTCAACAAAGCCATTTATATCGGCAGTCTAATCAGGTATAATGCCGCCCTTTGGGTCGTTAGCTCAGCCGGTAGAGCAGCGGACTTTTAATCCGTTGGTCGCCAGTTCGATCCTGGCACGACCTACCAAAATAATCAAGGGGTTAGCTTAAACGCTAATCCCTTTTTTATTTAGCGCATATAAGACATTTTGAATCATACTGTTATCCAAAGACAGCACTTCGATATTTCCCGTAAATTAAGCAGGACAAATCGATTTGTCGGCTCTGGGTCGAACTTATGTAGAGCTCTGTTTTAGAGTTAATTTTCTGTGTAAAATGACGCACAACTAATGTCATTGGATATTTCTCCCATTATCACAGCAAATGCAGTTGTGCAGAGGTCTTAAACTTGGTGAGCTAAAGTGTTTCTTAATTTAGCCTATCACCTGTCGGTGATTGTTTTGACGATATATATTAATATCTTAGATCATTTAATGCTAGCGTGAGCTTAGCTTCAGAGTTGTGGTACCATTCATTAAAATGATCGTAGCAGCATAGGCGTAACTTTTCCAGTTGTGGCGATTTAGGCACTATACGAGGGTTATCAATATTTCCTCGCTGAAAACAAATAATCTTGTCGCCGACGAGAACACTAGAGTTTCAAATGTAAGGCCCAACCTTATGATTCCTTTTTATGGCTAGCTCGATTGTAGTAGAAGTTCAAATAATCTGTACCTTTAAAGGAGAATAAAATTTGAAACGGGGCCTGATTTATCTCACGTCGTTATTATGTGGCTTTTTGCTTAGCGTCAATGTTCTAGCCACTACTACCTTCAGCAGTGTTTATGTTTTCGGCGACAGCCTGTCGGATGCAGGCAGCAATCCTTCAGCAGTCTTAAGTATATATAATTTGCTGGGCAGTAACTGCGATCCCTCTCATCCTTGTCCGCCATATGTGGATGGTCATTTTTCGAACGGCCCGACTGCTCCCGAATATCTTGCCAACTCTATACTTCCAGGTGGCGCTAACCCGACCAATTTCTTCAGCTTTGCTGTTGCTGGTGCGACAAGTGGTATCGGCAATTATGGTGACGGAGGGTCGGCTCTTGCTACGGGTTCGTTTGGGCTTCCTGGTATGCAACAGGAACTGGGGCAGTATTTGTCACTTTCGGGGGGTAGTGCTGATCCCACTGGATTGTATTTTGTGTGGGGAGGCGCAAATGATTTTCTGACATTCGATTCTCCTATCATCGCCGCACAGAATATAGCGAGCCATGTTGTCGCGCTGGCGAATATCGGAGCCACCCATATACTTATTCCCAATCTACCTGATCTGAGCCTTACCCCTTTTATACAAGATGAAGGTCTGATTCCCCAGGCTCAAGCATTTTCACTAGGCTTCAATGCCGAGTTGGCCTCGCTAATTGACGGATTGAATCTAATGTTTCCAAGTGTAGATATTATTGAATTCGATACCTTCAGCGTCTTTAATAATGTTGTAACAAATCCGGAGCTTTTTGGTTTTTCTGATGCACATTCTGCCTGTCTTTCTTTACTTTTTGATGCTTGTGCGAATCCGGATGAACATTTATTTTGGGACGGATTACATCCAACTAGTCATGCACATGTGCTTATTTCCTCAGCCATTGTAAGTGCGATTCCAGAGCCAGAAACCTACATGATGCTGTTGGTAGGTTTAGGTTTTATATCATATCGCATGAAAGAAACTACTATGAAATCCGGATCTAACATCAATCGAGTCATGTATGTAACTAGGAAAAGTTAATACTAGAGTTGAAAGTACCAGTGTGATTGTTTGGCCGTGATTCGTAATAATTTCAGGTGAACGCAGATCAGGCACGTAATGTAGCGGCTTTTATGAGGGATGATACGCTTGCTCTCATTCAAGAAATTAATGAAGAAGGCACAGTTTCGATGTCTATTAGCTTTTTCAGCCAAAACGCAATGATGCTAGAGTCCCAGACTGTTAATTCGGTGGACGCCAGTTCGATCCTGGCACGACCTACCAAAATAATCAAGGGGTTAGCTTAAACGCAAATCCCTTTTTTATTTTAGAGCTTAAAACTTTCTGAATTATATTATTAGCGATTTACATTGCCAGGAATCAAGCCTGATAGATTGACGATCAACTCTGGACCGAACTTATGCAGAACTCTGTTTGAAAATGTTGCAAAAGAAGTGGCTTGATATGCCATTGAATGTTTGTAATAATTGTTTGGTTTTAATCAGCATGGAGCTGACATTACGAAGAATGGCCTGATCCTCACTGACGTAAGAAGATCCCACTTGGAAAATAATTCACTATACGTGTTGCAATTGGATAATGAGCTAGTCGTTAAGCGCATTCAGCGCAAAATGAATGAATCATTAATCGTCAAAAGCGATAATCCAAATTACGAATCTGAAGAACTAGATGAATTAGCCGCCAAATTTATTCATATTATTGGGAAAGTTATTTGGTTTGGACGTAGGATTTGATGTGGACTTCTGCAAAACAAAGTATTTTTAGCGTTTGGCTGAATGACGGATTTTTAAGTACCATCTGTTAGTTCTGAACTGTAGAGCAATCATATATTTAATTCCTTATACAATAACAACTGTAAAGGACAATTAATTTATCTTATACATTATATTTAAGTCTTTGAAGGAGAGTCAAGGTGGTTAAGAAATCTATTCCACGCTTAGTCGTCTTCTTTGATACCAATGCACTTTACACCCAGGTTGCATCCGATTTGGTTCGCGCAGAAATTCGGAACCTGATTACTCAAAACTCCAATCATGTTGATCTCGATATTTCGTGGTATCTGCCTGAAATAGTAGTAAATGAACGTCGGTATCAAATGATGAGTCGAGCGCAAGACTTGCTTCCCAACCTTCAGAAGATGGAGAAGCTCTTGGGGCTGACTTTTGGCATAGGTGATGGCACTCTGGAACTACATGTGGGCAAAGCGATTGATGATACGATTAGACAGTTGAGCTTTAATGTCGCGAAACTAGACGCAAATAAAGTCGATTGGGGTGATGTCATATCAAGGGCTACTTTGAGATATCCACCATTTGAGCGCGGGGATAAAGAAAAAGGCTTTAGGGACTCAGTAATCGCAAATACTTTTGCGCAATTTCATGAGAATTCGCCTTCAACTCCAACCGTTTGCCGGCTAGCGATAGTTACCAATGATGAACTACTCGCAGAATACATTAATTTACTCACAGCAGGGTCTAAGAATGTTCGAATTCTCAAGGGCACTGATGAACTGGAGAGCCTTATAAATACACTCGTTTCGAGTGTTTCGGAAGAATACGCTGCAGAACTAACAAAGAAGGCCACCAAACTTTTCTTTGTAAAAGATGAAGAGAAGTCACTGTACTATAAAGATAATATTGCAGAAAAAATTAAGTTAAAATATGCTGAAGTTTTGAAGGATACGATTCTGAAAGATCATTTGCGCCGATCCGGCACATGGTGGATTACACAGACGATATTCGTCAAGAAAGTACGTCAACGCATTCATTGGGTTTCAGTAATCGAACCTGAATTTGAGATCTACCACATTGAAAATAAGAGCCAGGATTCAGCTTTCACTTCGTCACTATCGAAATTAGCTGGGATGGAGCCAGCTACAGCCAAATATTGGTCATTAGTAAATGAAGGTATAATTCAGGCTAAACCACAAGTCATTAAGCAAGGACTTCTTGGGACAACGTTTGCGGATACTGAGATTATTGTTGATCATAAAGGTCGAGACAGGTTTGAAGTACAATGGAGCGCCAACATCACTCCATCAAAGAATCTTACAAAGCCAACGATAGATGAGATCAAATACATGGGAAACAATCTTAACAGCGATTCTTAGTTTAAGGATATACCTAATCGCCATGAAATTTGCCGGTTATTCTGGAGTTCATTAACGTTAAATGTTCGTTAGAAAAATGCTTTCGAGCAACTTTCAAATCATTTATAGCTAAGTGGAGTTATGAACAAATCCCAAGAAACAAGTAAAAAAATACATTTAATCTACTGATATGTAGTTGTCGCGACCCGATTTTTCTATTGATGCGGTTGTACCTCGCATCTGATTAAGCCGACTCCGTAAAAGCATGCGGTGTATAGGAAACCAGCTATCATCAATTTCTCATTTCTACTCCGAAGATTTTAATTCACATTTTACAATTAATATTTTCGTGATATTTATATTCCAAATAAGACGCAAAATATTTTATTTTTGTACTATTTTTTAATATTTTGCACCAAATCATTTTTCTCAGGTTATTTTTCTTTAATCCATGCTCTATGGGCTTTACAGGCATTATATTTCTTCTTTCCTTATACCAAATAAGTCACCCCCTCACACAAGGAATTCAGGAGATTTCTGAAACTTCTATAACCGACAGAGAAAACAGTATAGATTGAGTTAATTTCTTACTAGTGCAATTTACTATGTACTATGCTATTCGCTACTTTGACGCATGGATTCCATATTTAGACAGCACATGTCACAAAAGTTATTTACTAGTTGTGAACCATTATTAGGTTATTACTTGGCTTCAATTGTCCACAGTGGGTTTTTTAGGAAAAGATTGAATATGAATATGAAAATAAACATTACAAAAAAAGAATATAGATTGTTACTTGATGTTCTCTATCTTGGAGACTGGATGTTAACTGCACATGACCAGGAAGAATTGCCAGAAAAGGAAAAGTATCAAGATGTAATCCAGAAATTTTACTCATATGCTGAAGAAATGGGTTATGGGAATTTGATAGAAGCTGATAAAGAATCAAATAAATATTATGAAACAAGAGAGTATGAAGATACCAGCAAAGTTAGCGAAATCATTGAAAACTATGATAATGCAACATTCTGGGACGAATTAGTGTCAGGGCTTGCGATGAGAGATGCCAAAGAAACTGAAGGAATTGATGCAATCAAAAAAATGTCACCTGAAAAAAGAATAGAATTATTGCACTCATTGGAAGAAAAATATCATGAAGAATTTATGGCTAATGATCTAACTAATCTTAAAATCAAGAAATGAGGTACGATCTAAGCTGTACTGATTTACCATTGCTGTAGGTATAATAGAAAACTAGGGAATGTACATTTTATTAATTGATTTCAGGAGAGATTATTATTCTTGCTAATTTTAAATTTAATGCGATTGCAATAGCATTTTTTGCTTTATCGTCTACTACTTACGCAGCTGATTATGTCTATCAGACGAGTCAAGACCCTTGGGCAAATAAGACAAACGATAGCGCGATGTCAGCAGTATTCGGTGCGGCCAACTGGAGTAAGTCCGGGTATAACATTGCTGATTTCAGTGGGGCGAAATTTGTATTTCTTGATGGAAGCGACAACAATGCAAACGAGCTTTCGTCATTTATTGGGGGCAATCAAAGTTTCCTTGAGAACTATGTTGCAGGAGGTGGCCATCTATTTATCAATTCAGCCCCTAACGAAGGAGGAACATTTTCATTAGGATTTGGTGTTACTCTAAATTATGACTTTGCTCATCAGTCTACTCACAGTTCTGTTGCAATTATCAATACCGCTGGTGTATCGGCTGGGCTCACATACGGCGACATTGCAACTGAATACACAGGAAACTTCTTTTCTCATGCAACGGTAACCGGTCCTCTCACAAGTCTAATTGACGGGTCTGCAGGAAGTATATTTAGTGTCATGGAATGGGGTAGCGGATTCGTTGCCTTTGGCGGGCAAACAACAACAAACTTTCACGATCCCGTAGTTGACGCAAGGGGTCTATTGGCCAACGAGCTGGCGTACGTTGCCTCCGTTCCTTTTGTCTCTCCGCTTCCTATTCCTGAACCAGAAATTTATGCCATGTTATTGGCTGGACTGGGGCTGTTGGGTTTCGTAGCGCGACGCAGAAAAGAATCAGTCATTTAAATTAGTTTCAGATTTAAACCAGAATGAGGGGTTATGCTCCCGGTGCTCATTCTCATACAAATGCTTTAGCAGGTCTCGTAAGCGTATGCGAGTTATTTTTTTTAAGCTACAGCTAGCAAATTTAAAAGGCCACGCCCACCATACTGAAAAACAATAGCCTTTTCTTCCCAGGATTATTTAACGATCGAGATAGGCCCATTATTATTCGGGTAATAATTTAAGGCATTGTCAAGTTATCTCTCGCACGACCGCTTCTCAGCACAGCAGGAATATTACTTCAAAAACTATTTTAGGAATTGCCCTCTTCGGCATTTCTAAATGATTAGTTGCAAAATTAAAGAAGTAAAGGAATCTTCCGATATTTTTGTATTTGGCAAAAGGTGCTTCAATGAAAATGATCAAAAAATTTATAGTCAGCGCGGCATTCTTAACAATAATACTCGTTTTAAGTGGTTGTTCAGGCATGTCAACACGGGATAGAAACACAGCTTTAGGAGCAGGTGTCGGAGCTGTTGGAGGTGCCGTTCTTACTAATGGTAGCACTCTGGGAACGATTGGAGGTGCAGCTGTAGGTGGTGTTATTGGTAACCAGGTGGGTAATGGCAAGCGCAAAAAATAACAACTTCAATCAATATTCGCAAGGTTGCTTACGGGATCAAGGTTAATCGTGCCCGCTTTCAGGAGACTATGTAAAATACTGATATAGTTAGAGCGCCCGTAGCTCAGTTGGATAGAGTACTTGGCTTCGAACCAAGTGGTCGTGGGTTCGAATCCTGCCGGGCGCGCCATTCTTTCTTAATGCTTTAGAAGAAGAATTCCCTTACAAAGTGATGCCTCCTCGGCTGTCAGTTAGAATGAAAATCTCTATTTCACGGCGCACATAGAATATCCCACCCGAGTTCTCTCGATTTCATCAGCAAGCATTGATTGTTTCAAATAATTGGCAGATGACTTTGTAGGTGAATCCGCGCAAGTATTAATTGACACTAAAAATACAATAGATTTGGTCGATAACAAATTTCAATTCTATCCACTGAGGATTTGCTATGCGTTATCAGGGTAAGATAACAAGTTGGAATGACGACCAAGGATTCGGCTTTATTACTAATAATGGTGGCGTTGATCAGGTGTTTGTTCACATCAATGCGTGTACTAATAGAAAGCGACGCCCTGCCGAAAATCAAATTGTGACTTACGAGTTAAAAACTGATCAAAAGGGTCGCATGAGAGCGGAGAATGTAGCATTCGTGGATGACCGCTTGTCTGCTGCCCCTTCTACACATGACAGAAGCTCTATTTCACTTATGTGGGTTATTTTTTTTGTTATTTTGGTTGCCGCTTCGGTGTTTTCAGGAAAGTTACCTACTATCGTGCTAGGTTTTTATCTTAGTGCAAGTATTATTGCATTCGCAGCTTATGCGCTGGACAAATCAGCAGCACTGAATAACCGCTGGAGAACCCCAGAAAACACTTTGCATCTTCTTGGGTTAATTGGTGGTTGGCCGGGAGCATTGCTTGCTCAAAGGTTTCTGCGTCATAAGTCAAAGAAACAGTCGTTTCAAATCACTTTCTGGGCAACCGTCATAATTAACTGTGGTGGACTTATTTGGTTGCATACAGTGGAAGGTTCCATTTTTCTGCACTCCATTCTAGGTGTTAAAGTGTAATAATAAGGTTAATATGGCCAAAGCTGAAACCAACACAATTCCAAGTCTGGTAACTCTCGATTGAATTGTCAATCAGCTTTGAAATTTTGCTAGTTTTTTTAAAAAATAGCATCCAAGATTGCCTGTTAAAACAAATATTTCATTTTTACTAAAGTAATTTCCCAACAAGCCGATAAAGCATGTGCATAATATCCCGCTTTATGAAAGGTGCCAGGAGGATTCGCAAGAATCTCTCTGGTTACTCCAGACAAGCTCTAGCCAATTTATTTAATGTTAGGTTTTCTTGTTGGCTATACCACAATTGGTATTTGTCCTTGATACGCTTCCACCGTTTCCCATATTCACACCAGTAAGATTGTAACGGCGGCAACCATTCATGTGGGGCTTTATCCGATTTAGATCGATTGACTGAATCAGATACAGCAACTAGATTCTCAAAATCGTTTGCAAATGTTTTACGCTGCTCTTTTGTCCAATTTACCGCTCCATGTCTATGAGCATGGGCTAATAGCACAATATGATCGATATCGACATCTGAAGCCTTGGTGAATGTTTTCCCGGTATATACCCCATACCATTTGCCATATATTACAGTGCAGTGCTTCGAGTCTTTAAATTGCACCTGTATTTTGCTGGTCGCTATCAATAATTCTTGCCGCGTGTCTTGGCAATCCCCATCAGCATCAATCCAGTGTGGCCAATCTTTTCTATTGTATGTCTTGGCTAAATCAGTAGTTTTAGCGTTACTAGTAGCTTGTGCTTGCTCGATTGTTTCACTTCTTTTTTCAATTGTGCAGCTTGAAAGCGCTGTCATTATTGAAATTAAAAGAAATACGAAACTGATTTTTCTCATGAGGCTTTAAGTCTACTAGCAAGGTTCTGTCGCAAATATTCGTAAAGTGCAAAGCCACCTTATCTGCGGGCATAGCTTTCCTGCTAATGCCATAAACTGCTTATAGGCGGGTATATTTTCGTCAGACAGTTGTCCCTTTCGGATCTTGTGTGCGGTTTAAATACCATCTATGGTTGCCTGCGCTGAATGAAAGGCTGTGAATCCCATCAGGGGTTTTTTGATTTTCTTAGCTGCCAAAACCAGGCAAGATGAGTAATGGATAGCCCATCTGTTAAGCGTGGAATGGCCAAATATCACTCAAACTGACAAACTTTGCGACAGAACGGCAGTTGTAGTGGAATACGCACCCGCCCTCAAAATTAGACCTTACTCAGTTTTGCATGCCGATTGACATGATAAGTTCTGAGCAAATATACTTAATTCTGAGCTTGGCGCCTTTTTCCATAATTCACGAATCCTGTTCATTTGTTTCCGCGAAAAACAAGGGCTTCGCGGTCAGCTTCAACTGGCCCTTTATTAACTAAGAAGGAATAAAAAATGAAGTTTAATACAATTAAAAAAACAATATATACCTCAATATGGGGAACAATCATCGCAATTGGCTCATTATTAGCTACCCCGGTAAATGCCCTCACACTCGACGATTCAACGGTTAGCGCAGCTGTCTATTGCTGCTCCGCGCCTACAGAGACCTATCGAGTTTCCAATTTTGTTAGCGCAACCGTTGCCGATGGTATAGAGTTTCCCGAAAACTCATTTACCTCCATTATTAGTGGAATTTCCGTGATTCCTTTAAATATTGATATTGGCACCACCACCATTGATCTTCATTATACTGGCTCTGCTATCGCCGCCAGCGGCACATTTAATGGTTATGTATTTTCTTTTTCGGGGGCCCCGACAATTACAAATGTAACAATTAATGCCGCAAGTACTTTTAACCCAACCGGATTATCATTTACAACTGACTCAGTGCTTGTAGATAATGCTGGTTTGCATTTTACAAGCTCATCTCACCTATTGTTGGACGTATCCCTCGTTCCAGAGCCAAGTACATATGCTATGCTTATTGTGGGGGTTTTGACTATTTTACTAGCCTACCGTCGCCGGAATCAACATCAGGCATAAAAAGACGGTCAAAGGGAACAGGCTTTCCGGCAGGCTTCGCCTGCTTCCTCTAGGTGACGAATTACAATTCACGCTGCTGTCGGTGTATGAAATAAATCTCGGCAATGTGATTCCACCGATACTCGTTGATATTCGCCATGCACGGGCTTTTCTAATACCATTACTAACTAAACAATAGGTTATTTGCCAAGCGTTACCCGCCGATAAGCCATATAAAATAAGCCATCGGCGTCAGTAACTTTCAATCGTTCTAACACGCCATTATCTACCATTGTGCCCATAGTGACGCCAATCTCACGCTTACTTAAACCTGCAGCCTGCAAAGCCAAGCGAATATCATGGCCTGAAGCTGCGCCAACTTTAGAGGCGTTTTTATCTAAGGCGTTTAACACTAATTGTTCGTAAGGAGAAAAAGACGTTGCAACCATTATTGCCTGATAATCGATAGGGCCTATCATATCCAGAATGGCACGCCGGATTTCTGCAGTGCACGCACACCGGCGACAGAGCAACTGCGGAACCACTTGACCAGACCATCAAGCGTATCATGAAAGCATTGACTCGCCACTGTGGGTATTGCCAAGTTAACTCTCGCAAGGTGGCCAAGATATTGAATTTACTTACCTTAAGCTACCGTTATTTTTTTCCAAGACGCAATAGCACCTTGTCTCCAAACCAGATAGTCACTGGCAGATACCAGATGACGGCCAAGATTAAATAGATTGCACACCGCAGTATAAGCCTCCAGGAATCGCTGTAACTCCTTTCATTTTATTATGCGCAGCCAATAATAGCCCTTCAGCTTAACAAACGCTAAGTTCCATGCGAAAGTTGCAAAAAGTAGCCCATAGAGCAGCCCCGTCACCCCCGAATACGGGGCAATCGCCGCCCAATGAACGAGAAAAAATGAACCGACGCATACGCCGTTCACATACCAAAGTGAAAGCTTGGCACTGAAAAATCGATGATGTTTGTATAAGGTCACTGAATTCTTCATTCCGCCATTATCGGTTATATACAACAGTTAACTAGGCGGTGCCGGATTAACACATGCGATAACAGTATAGTTTATATTTCCGATTGTGCCTTTTTTTATCGATGCTGGCGGTTGCTGAAAGACCCATAGTCCCATATTGTCATGACGCAGGTTTTGGCTGCTGTTGAAAAATGCCCGAACCATAAAGGGACCCGTTGTCGGGCCTGTGGTTGAGGTTATCCTGATTCTGTAGCTCGGTGTATTCCCATTGGGGCGCCCAACATCATCTGTATGGATAGAATCGAAAATTGGCATTGCGCAGTTCAGTGAACTGGCCGTAACTGGCAACAGCAGATTTGCCAATGAAGAATCGTAGTATAAAGTTACGATATCGTTTTCAGTGTGCGATCGAAGTGCGTTAACATCATGTCGGACATTATCAATAAACATTGTGGAAATCTGGAGGAGCCGTACCGACTCGAACGTTTTTGTCTGTAAAGGATCTGGCATCACATCCTCTATGAATTTAAACGTTCCTGCCACATGGAGTATTGTGGCTAGGTCATGTGGCTCTTCCAAGGTCAACAACCAAGTGAGATCCATGATTTGATTGGTCGTGCCGATCTTAGGAGAACGATTTGCGTGGCAGCTAATAATTCGGATCAACATCTTGCCCGTGCCACCCTGATTGAGTTGGGATGTATCAATGGCAACGCGAGTTAATTGGGGATGGAAGAATAAAGTCTTTTTCGGATAGGAAGTTGATGTGCCTGAGATTGCCGGACCTAGGACTAGGCTCTGACCGAACGGCAGCGGTGGCGTAGGATCAGCCCCGGTTTTAAGCCGCAGATAACCGGACGAATAGATGACAAGAACCTGCGGGAAACGGCTTGTATTGGATATGCGCTTCGCAAAGGATAAAAGCTTTGTCATTCCCATTGATTCGCCATTGATCAAGACTTCGAATGGATATTGTGGGATGTACGCCCGCTGCTTTTTTATCACCCACATGCCGTCGTTAAACATCTCTATCTTATTCAAAGTGATCTTATCTTTCAGAATCCGCTTTTTAAAGATGGAACGTCGACTTGTTTGGTGATCGTTCCTGCCTTTGTGTAAGGAACGAAATTATAAATTAAAACATCCATTAGGTTCTGTCGCATTAGCCTAGGATGTCAATCAGCGTTGAAATTTTGCCAGCATAATCTTTATATCATTGTTTCTACGTATTAGTTTCTTTCATAATAGACGCTGATACTGAAAAATATTGGATGCTGATTGACATCCGGCGATTCAGACTAGAATGGTCAACCGTAACACTGTGTCCCTGCATCATTCCTTCCAATTGTCGGTAGCTGATTGGTAAGCCACATACCAGCGAATGACATATGCTGTCAAAAATGGAGTCCATCGGTTTAAGCCGCAAGCAAACTTGCATAGTATTGCTGCATAAAGTCAAATTGTGAGATTTATGTATAAAACTTCTCAGGAATTTGTCAGATACACATGACGCCATTCACTTACGAGAAGTAATGGAAATGATTACCCGCTATCCTAAAAGGCATCAATGTGCCTTAGCGTGATCTGCACTAGATTTCCCCCTTTTATCCTCCATTGCTAATTTCCTTCCTAGAGTAAGCTTTCTTGAATAAACCTATAACTGGAAAATCCGAAGGAGAAACCATGAGCGCAGAATTAGCTGAGTATTTCTTAATTTTGTTGGGCGTATTTATGATTCTGTCTGTCATCATTGGACAGAACCTGAGTTAAGCCAATCAACATTAATTTCTTTCTTACGGAAGGTTTAAATAGATAGCGGATTGATTCTGTTCTGTCGCCAATTATCACATGAGAAATAGTAGAGTCCCTGATATTTATGTATATGCGGACAGTTCTCATATCGCCAATAAATAAAACAGAATTCCCTTTGTAGCTAAAATCTTTTCATGTGTGGCGGCATCCAATACCACTTAACGGACTGTCTGAATTTGCAAGGCCACTTCTTTATCTAGGACCTAAAAAATACCATAGAATCAGACCAATTATAGGCAGAAGCAATATTAGTACTATCCATAGCACTTTGTTTCCTGTGCCCGCTGAACTTTGTACAACCTTAACAATCGCCCAAACATTAAGGACTAATAAAATAAGACCAGAAAGGCCACTTACTTCAATACCCATAATTTATTTCTCCATATTTATTAAAATAATCAAATCTTGTATTAATTCAGAAGTAATCAACTAATCCAAAATAACTTTGGGTAAAAATCAGGAAGAGAAAATTACCTACGTAACATTTGGACCTTTCCTAACATTTTACTCAAAACAAGCGACTTGAAACAGATAACTAGCATGCCTATAGATGGCGAATTACAATTCACACTGCCGTCGGTGTATGAAATAAATCTCAGCAAATGTGATTTCCACCGGCACTCGTTGATATTCGCCTTGCCCAGCACAGCATTTCCGCTGAGGCTTAATGGTTATGCAGCGTGAACGCGGTAACCGTTATAATTGTCTTTTAAGGCTTCGAGTTTCTTTTTTAAATCGTGTGCATTCCAAAAAGAGACTCGCGCCTGAGTGGACGTCTTGAGTATTACGTTACTTTTTAAAAAACGCTTTGAGTTCATGAACAACGACCAAAAGCCAAACAAGAATCGATCGATAGTTAGTTAGGATAGGAGCCCTTTGCCGGGATTGGTTGATGCTTAATGAGTAGGCTGTCTGGCCCGTGCATCGCCCGGCCCCACCAGTTTCGCAAGTGTGGTAAGGAAATGCACAACAAGTAAAAGGACAGTTCTCATTGATCTCGATATTACGCGTGTCCGAGATTGTTACAAGGCTGGCAACGGGATTGATTTTTGGCGAGAATTAGTATTTCGCCATGCATAGGGGATATTCGGTATGGCACTTGGATTTGACTGAGTGCATATAGGAATGGATCAAAGGCACTGTTAATAAAACCACCAAATAACGCTGCCAGCATCAATAGATTTGTGTTTATGCTGGTTTCCGGGCTTTTCATTTACCCTCCATCATATTACAGAAGCGGATTATTTTGTGTCACGCTTCTGGCTTATCTGTCCTCAAAGAAAATCCTGTTATTTGTTTTCAAAATCACCACCGCATAGAGATGGCGATTTTAGTTAAATTTATCAAGATTAACGGGATATTTGTTTCGGTTTCATAAGCTTATGTGCAAACAGCATCAATGCCAGTAATAGCAAAGCAATCATTGGGCCTGTACTGTAACTAAATCTACTATCAGAAAAAAAACCGTCTATCTTTACTCGCAATGGATATTCATACTGGACAGGTGGCACGCCTTCTCCTGTAATGAATACCGTGTATAACCCCTCGTCCAGATTGGATTCTCCACTAATCACACCATCTTGATGATTGATGGAATAAAAAGATGCTACTACTTTTTCACTTAGTGTTTTGCCACTTCCTTTCACTATCTGTATGCCGATTGGCATGTCACGTAGGGACTGATCTATAAGATCAATAACCCAAAAAGTCAGGCCTGTTTCCGGAATTTCTGAACAGTATTCAGCCTCTGGATCGTATTGTGGCTGATAAGTACTGAAATGCACCCTGCTGCCTTCAGCTCCACGTAAACAATTGTCATGCTCCAAAGATACCTTTCCATGGGCTGAGACTGCACCAATATCAAGTATTGCAAAGAATATGAATGCAGTAACACTTGACTGTATTATTTGCTTAATCATACAAGACCTCCCATAATATTTGGTCTACAATCTTCTCCTCTTTAACTATTCTGCAACCTGTTTTGAGCACATTGCAGAATAGCGACTATTTACTATATCACACAATCAAGAACGATTGATCTTCTATAGTTAAATCTTTTTTGTAATCACATCTAAATGAACTAAAAGAATCTAGAAACCCTAAGAGTAACAAAACTATCCTGTCTAAAAAAGGACACTGGATTTATAGGATTATCTTCAAAGAATGCCTGACCGATAAGCTCGATTTTCATGTGCTGACCAAGTCGACGTTCGGCTTCGACACGTAAAGTTGCAGGTCCATCTACAATATCTGTTACAAATCCCGCAAGAATGGATGAATCTTGAACGTCATTAAGGGCAAGTCTCGCACCAAGAAAAATGTCTTTATCATAAATTGTAGGAAAAATCTGTTTACTCTGAATGTCAGCAAAATTAAGCTTGTCACGACCGTCATATAATCCTTCCACAATTAGACCAAGGTCGATATCACTTTCAGCAACCTGGAAAAATGTATACTCCAACCCGGCTACCGTAGCAGCAAATGCATCACCTTGTCCTTCACGGACGATTCCCTCTAACTTCCAAAGCCAAGCGTCGCGAGTAAATTGGAGATCAATACCTGCCTGAGTAATTACAGAATAGTGTGGTATAAAGTTTTGGGCGTCAGACGATAGGACAAGAGAAGGTTCGCGATTTATACCGCGGAATACATGTAGTCCAATGTCAAAATCGCCAAAAAAGTGTGAGTAACGCAGGGCGAAATCTGGATGCCATTCCTTAGCGCTATTTTCATAAACTGCATCTCCCGTTTTAACAGGAAGTGGTGTTCTAAGTCGTCCATCGGGTCCCGCGAACGTTCGTTCACGGAATCCTGTCATTAAAAAAAGTTCAAATCGACCGATATCTGTCTGGCGAGATATCTTTGCCATAGGTTGACCAAGAAAAGCTTCTTCATCAATATCTTCAACTGCGTCAATTTGATTTATTATATTAACCAGATGGCGAGATTCTGTAACACCCCAGAATATACGCGTGGCACCGACCAGAAATTCCCAGTCTCCTGCAATTTTTAACCAGTTTGCTTCTCGGATATCGAAATGAGTTCGTTTATCATCTACTGTATCTACGCGAACGAAGGGCGTAAATTTTAATAATGAATTGCGGTCGCTGCTCCGCCAACGATATTCTGGTTCCAAGAAGCTTGAGAACTGCGCGCCTTCAACTTGGCCTGGCAATAATGATTTGTCTGGAAATCCGCGTAGCTCCAAAGCAACCTGGCCGCTTAAGTCAAATGATTGCGCCGACACATCAGATAGTTTGAAAAGTAGAGAAATAGCAAGTGCTCTAGCAAGAATAATCAATAAAGAAATACATTCTTGCAATTTGTTCATGTTATTCATGACACTTGCTAAGTTACTGCTCTCTACCGCTGGCGCGATAGGACTCCTGTAACAAAATCTTTATCACTGAGGTCTATATCGAATTTATATTCTTTGAAAAAAAGATCCGTGCTTTTGCCCGTCTGATGGTTTTCCATGCGCCACACTTGTGCTCGCCAGTATTTATCATCATAAAGTTTGTAATCTTCAAATAGTTGAGTTTTTAACAGGCTGCCTTTGCGATCGTAATATTCAAGCTTGCGTGTTTGATAATCGGTCTGGTCAACCCAACCAATTTGCCGTGTATAGCCGGAGTCTCTATAAAGCGGGCGACGTTCGACAACATCACAGGTCAACTCTCCACATGCTTCTTCACGCAACCAGGTATATTCATATTTTTCAAGTTCCTGGCCGGTAATATCTTCAAAAGCAAATTCTGAGCCGACAAATGGTCCGGATTTGTTTTTTGATGAGATGCGCTTCACGCGTTTGAGTGCTGGCAAATAGAGCCACTGATCGTCCGGATCCAATATTTTGGCGTACGAAAGGAGCGCTGTTCCCTCAATGTCTGCTGGTGAGAAAAAAACAATAAGATTTTTATCACCGACAGACTCATCAGGAAGTTCCAGGGTTGATTGCTCAAGTACACGTCGAGATTCTGCACCTGAGGCGTTTTTTAGCACCATTTCAAGCTCTACTCGACTGTTATTAAAACCTCGATCTGATCGGTCATTGCGTGCAGCAACATCATATCCTTTTTGATCAAGATCTTCTGCAGAAGCAGGCGAATGAGCGAAGCTTGCCAGCACAAGCACACCGGCGAAAATCACATATTTATAGGGATTAAATTGAATTCGTGCTTTCAGTGCTAACATATTGAACTCCTTTTGTTTTAGGTTTAGCGCGTAACATTAAAAGCGCTGGTAACAACAACAGATCTACAATCAAGGCGATAATAATGGCCAGTGCAGTCAACGTTCCCATATCACCCGTAATCTTGAATGATGAGAACATGAGCACACTAAAGCCAAACGCCAGAATCAGCGCATTGGCCACAACCGCAGCCCCGACAGTATCAAAGGTGTAACGAATTGCGTCCTCAATGGAGAGCATTAGCTCTTCACGAGCACGCTGGTATTTCGTAAGGATAT
This sequence comes from uncultured Nitrosomonas sp., assembly GCF_902826915.1. GTDB lineage: Bacteria > Pseudomonadota > Gammaproteobacteria > Burkholderiales > Nitrosomonadaceae > Nitrosomonas. The sequence goes on along the minus strand of NZ_CADEGP010000012.1, from coordinate 19,709 downwards.
GAACCGTGTTGTCGACGATAATGCCGAGAGAAGTGGCGGATACTGTCGCGGCAGCCATACCCACTTCGCCTACTAGTAGCGCCCATACACCGAACGTCATAATAAGTGGTGCAACATTTGGAATTATGCTAAGCAGTCCGAAACTAAAGCTTTTTAACGCGAGCATCATAATCATGGAAATCAAAACAACAGCGACAATGTTGCCACCAATCATATCCTTTATATTGCGCTCAGAGATAAAGGAAAACAGATAGGTTGCGCCGGTGCCATATACTTCGTTTCCTGGTGAGCGTGCCTCCCACCAGGCATCAACCTCTTTCAGAAATTGCCGCGTTTCTCCGGTGGTAATTTCATCGAGCGTGACGGAGACTCGAGTTGATGACTTATCGATGTCTATACGGTCATTTAAGTCTAGCCCGTATGGCAATGACAATTCATAAAGAAGCAAATATTGTGCAGCGAGTTCGCGCTCCTCTGGAATTTTATAAAAACTCGGATCGTCGGCATGCATATTTTTGCTTAGTCGCTTGATGACGTCCGTATACGAGTAAACATGGCGTACTTTTGAATATTCCCGTAGCCAGATCGCGAAGTCATCAAGGTCTTGCAGATATTTAGGCTCACTGATGGCGCCGGGTGCTCCACCAGGTACGGAGTATTCGAGAATATAAAGCCCTGTCAGATGTTTGATAGCAAACTTCGCGTCGCCACGAAATTCCACTCTATCATCAAAGTATTCAACCCATTGATCATTCAAATCTATTGTTGGTATAGCAAAAGCCAGTCCAATAAAAAGAACACCTACAAAAACCAGTGTAGCTCGTGCTCTTGCAATAACGAACTCGGCAAGTTTGTTAATTGCTTCTTGCAGCGGACCTCGAGATTTATCTGAGTAGGTTTGTACATTAAATGGCAAAATAGCTAATAATGCTGGCAGAAATGTTAGTGAATAAAACCAGGCGGCAGCAATACCTACTGATGCAATATTCCCTAAAGCGTTAAAAGGTGGGGCGTCGGAAAAATTGAGCGCCAGAAAGCCGATAATCGTCGTTAAACTAGTAATTGAAACCGCCAGAAAATTGACGCGAATACTCTCTTTGATAGCCGCAATTTTGTCATCGCCGACACGCATACGCTGCACCATCGTGATCAGTATATGGATGGAGTCCACTATTGCCAGCGTTAGAATAACGACCGGAGCGCTACCCGAAAATGGTGAAATGATGATGCCTGCCCAGCCCGCAAAACCCATCGCGGCCATTGTTGCAAACGTAATAACGAGCACCGTTGCAACGACACCGGAGAAGCTTCGTATGACCAGCCATGTGATAACAATCAGCACCAAGAACATGGGGCCATAGAGCGTCTCAGCATCATTAATTGTCGCTTCAAAAAAAGCAGCATTAAGCGCTGAAATACCCGTGAGTGCAATCCTCAGGTCGGGATAGGCTTGTTCGAATTCGGCTACGAGAGCACGCGCGGAATTAATGGCCTCTGGCAGTTCACCCTCACTTAGTCCCGGGTATTGCAACGTTACATTGATACCTGATGCGCCACGATCAAGTGCTACAAGATTGCCCGCAAGCAATGGTTCGTTAAGCGCAATGTCAACGCGCTTGGCTATTTCTGCTTGCGAAAGATTTGAGGCATTTTCTATGAGGTCTTCTACAATTAAATCGTCATCTATTGCATAGGTATGCTGAAAGTTGGTGATAGAGTCAACCCGTATTGCGAATGGAATCGTCCAGGCACGAGCGGTAAATTCCTCAGTAGCCTGGGCAACAAAAGGTTGATCAATTGTTCCGGATTTAGGTTTAACAACAAAAAGAAAATTGTCGTTTTTTGTATAAGTCTCCTCAAACTTTTCAAAGGTAAGCAGATCAGGGTTTTTATCGCTAAAAAAGACACGATAATTATGTGAAACCTGAATCTGCATCAATCCAGCGGCAAGAACAACAAAAACGATAATTGCGAAAAGAATTGTCTTCAGGCGATTTTTAAGGACGAATTCTGCCCATCGAAGTGCAAAACGATCCGTTTTGTTTAATTGTTTAGTTTCGTTTCTAATGACAGTCAATGCAATCTCCATTTAAGATCATATGATCTTTAAAAGTTAAAATTTTTCCCGATTGTGTTGCAAATAAAGCTCATACATGTTTGAAATTGGCAATCATTGACAAGCATCCTAAGAATCAACCTATATCAGAATTTATATGTACTATATCACACGATCAAGAACGATCGTTCTTAATTCATTCATTTTCATTTAATTTAGAGTGCGGAACAAGCTAATTTATAAAAGAGTAGGCAATCTTAGACGCACATGATGCATAACTTACCTTTGAATATGCATTATATGCAGTTAGTTTAGGGTAACAAGAGAACGTAATAGAAACGGAGCGCTAGCTCAAAGGCCATAATATAAAGCACAATAAAACTTAAATGCTACTAATCCAGTTGATCGATAGCGGCAATAATAACTTCCTCTATTGTCTCAATTGGAATCCCAGCCCGGGATAACACGGATAAGCCATGGATTGTTGTCGTCATTGCAGCTGCTATTCTCTTAACTGGAAGGTCATTTCGCACTTCTTCGGCTACAACGGCATTAGTTAACGCTCTACTAAGCGCTTTTTCCAGCTTATTGAAGTTGCCAATTACCATATTTTTGAGCTCTTCATCTGTTTCTGCAAATTCGATAGCTGAATTGACCAACATACAGCCGTTACGTAATCGTCCGTCTTTATTCATTTGTAAAATGCCGTCGAAAACACTCTCAATTTCAGCACGTCCGGCATTAATACTCTCAAGAATACCGAACATCTCATCGGAAATTTTAAAACAATATTTTTTGACAGCAGCCTTGAAGAGTCCTTCCTTGTCGCCAAACGCTGAGTACAGTCCAGCATGAGCAACACCTGTATACTTAACTAAGTCGCGCACCGAGGTTTCGGCATAGCCCTTTTCCCAGAATAAATGCATAGCTCTGTCCAGAGTTTCATCAACATCAAATTCGCGCATCCTCACCAAACGAATTTCTCCTATTTATTTTCACTACTGTCCCGTTAACATCTAATTGAGGCGGCCTGATTTGCCCTGAACTGGTATAATAAGTTTGCTTATAACCTGTTGAACCAGCATAGGAAACAAGGCCATGTCACATTATAATACGATCTTTTCACAAATACTAAAATTTGTACCGAGACATGAGTTTGAGACTCTGGCAAAAGAACATCATTCAGGTCGTTCATTCCGCACTGCATCTAGATGGTCGCAGTTTGTGACCTTGGCGATGGCACAATTGGCAGGACGGAAGAGCTTGCGAGATATTGTTGAAAATATCTCAGTCCAGGCGCATCGTCTCTATCATCTGGGTAGTGTGAAGTTGACGCGTTCCAACTTGTCTCGCATCAACGAAGATAAACCTTATGCGTTATATGAGTCCCTGGCGGGAAAGTTATTAAGTCGTTGCCAGGGAATGACACCAGGCCACAATTTTCGCTTCAAGAACCCACTCTATTCATTGGATACTTCTACCATAGACCTTTGTTTGTCGGTCTTTCCGTGGGCAAATTTTCGCACGACAAAAAGCGCCATTAAGCTTCATGTCGGATTGAATCACAGCGGCTATCTTCCTGAGTTTGTCGCCATTACGGAAGGCAAGACCAGTGATGTTGAGATTGGCCGTACACTGCAATTTCCCCATGGTAGCATTGTAGCTGTTGACAGGGGGTACTGCGATTACGGTTGGTACAACCAATTGACAGAGAAAAAGATATTCTTTATTACTCGCCTCAAATCCAACACTAAATTCAAGGTTGTCAGTCGTGAGCCGGTCTTGAAGTACAAAGGATTGAGCAGTGATCAAATCATCAAGTTCACTGGTTTGAAGTCAGCAAAAGAATGCCCAACTCAGCTGCGGCGTATCGGTTACCGAGACAAAGAAACCGGCAAACATTATGTGTTTCTAACCAACAATTTCAAGTTATCAGCCAAAACCATTGCTAATATCTATAAGGCACGCTGGCAGGTAGAGTTGTTCTTCAAATGGATTAAACAGAATCTGAAAATCAAGACTTTTGTTGGGACAAGCAAGAATGCAGTCATGACTCAGGTTTGGATCGCTGTATGCGTATATTTGCTATTAGCATTCATCAAATTTCAGTCAAAAATGAGCAAAAGCATGCAACAAATTCTGCGATTATTGCAGCTCAATTTGTTTGAAAAACGTGACCTCATGGCTTTATTGCGTGGGGATCCACTCATAGATAAAAATGCTAACCATTGCCAGATGGACTTACTGTGAAAGTTAACGGGACAGTAGTGATTTATTTTACAAAATTTTCTAAATAATTAGGCATAAAATTTATGTGAATAAAAAACTCTATCAAAAGCTTTCTCAACCATAAACATTACCTAGTTCTATTGCAAAAAAACCATATAGATCAGAGTTAAGTCTCTTATCAATCTTATTATGTAGTATAAATAAAGAATTGTCTTTCAATAAAATGAATTCTTTCTATGAAGCTTGGCCATATTTACATGTACATTTTTTTGAACATATAACGCTTTGATAGTTGCAGAAAACATATAGCCTGCTATTCGAAAATCTAGTTGGACTTGAATCATAATGTTGACTCATATGATGATGAAGATCTTGATGACCCTTATTCAGAGCTCATTCCCTTGATGAAATCAATTTTAGCAAGATATCTTTTCGCAACGCCTGCCTGGATGCTTGATCAACCAAACCAAATAGTTTATCAATCTCATCCTTCTTGTTAGATGGCTGATGCCCTATCACCTTTACAAACTCGCAAGTGAGATTGGAGCTCAATCTATAGAATTCTTGGTACAGCTCATAATTATTAAGTTGTTTGTTTTTATTAGAAAGGTAATTACTTCCTGCAAGACGGGCACGCCTTCCCGGCAGACCAATAATATTCTGTGAATCTGTATAAACCGTCAAAACCATGTCGCTACCACCGTATAAAGCAATCGTTTCACTCAATGCCCACAGCAATGTTTGCAATTCCAATTTAGTCGAGCTGGTTTGTTCAAAACGCTTCACTTTCACCGTATCTTTTAGAGATACTATTGCGGTACCTAGTACAGACACCACAAGGTAAGCACCATATCCAATCTTTAATTGGTTATTAACACTACTGTCGATAAAAATATGCAAATAAAGCATATTAATTAAATTCTGCTTTAAACTAAAACTCAAAGTATCACACTCACTCGTCTTCGTCTTCTCAAGTGGAGTATTCTCATTTTTTTATTCCTCCGCAATCACACATCCCCAGGAGACCTTAGGTAACAACCCCATGAATCGTATCGTCAAGTAAATCCCAGACATTCACCCCATTCCAAGCATTCTAGCAACAGTCTGCTTTTTCCAATAATTTCAATTTATTGCAGTTCAACTTCACTTTCTTCCACTCAACCCAAAGGGCCAACCATACCTACCATTCAATTATCCCCCAATCTTCATCAATCAGGAGACCTCACATGGCAAATCGACCCAGACGCAACCTTCAATCTGCCGGACAATTACTCGAAAAAGCAGCTTCAAGCTTATTCCGCTGGGCAACCACCGATCACTCAGGCATAGGGAAGATGCGCAAGCTTATGCCTAAGCGGGGATTTCTTGATGAAATCCTGGACATTCTGGTGTTTTCTCTGATTGCCGTATTCGGCGCTGTTTTACAGGCAGCCTGGATATATATTCTGATCGCCTATGGAATTCCGTTCTTGATCTTCGGGCACTTCTGACTTTTTAATTCTTTTCATCCCTCTTCGGTTTCAAAACTCCACCCGTCCTTGCCTTACATACATTTGTGGTACTTCAAATTATTTTCTGATTGTTTCCATTGGCTTTTGAGTTTTTCTCTCTCCCTTCTCATACTCTCAAGGAGATCTTCATGCTCATACTTAATGGCCCTTCATTTACTAAAATTATCCCCGACCCCGATATTCGGTTACTGGTCGAACAACGCTTTGCTCAGATCCTTGCAAACGAACCCTATGATTACGATCACCACGGTTACATGATCGTCGTTGAACCCCATGACATTGTCGAGTCACTGGAACAAGAAACAAAGTGCCCCATTCTGCATAACTATTTCGATAACACTCAATTCGGTGATTTTGATTTCACACCTTGCTTTGAAGCACTGGAAGAACATGCCACCTTTTTCGAGATGGTATTCATTTTAAACGATGAAGGTTTTGGCATCATGATCTTCATCCCAAAACAATCAGGCATAAACGCGGATTTATTGGCGCTATGTGTTGAATATGCTGTTCCCGCAATAGCCCTGTCGCAATCCTGACTTCCCCTCGGTTTTATTGATGTTTTCCATTTCAATTTTAAGGAGTTTTCATGAATATTCCTATGAATACGCTTGTCTCCGATATGGTTAACCTGCTGGATGAGAGTCTGCGGGAAGATTTTGAGGAACGCGCCGGAATCATTGAGTTTGATGCGGAGTTACCACGGGGCCATGCTGAATGTCTGGCTTTACTCGATGTACTCCAAAGATATCCGCATGTGTTAACCGGTGCGACTTTACTGCAGGTTAAATTGAAAAATTCAGTCTATATGGGGCTAGCGACAGATATTGATCATGCACGACAGTACCTAAAAAATATCGGGGGTGTCGAGATTGCTTTTCTCAATCTGAAAGATGTTATCGATCATCAATTTGAGGGAATCTGCAGGATCGACATTGCGCATTTCTGATCATCTTATATGAAATAACTTAAAAAGGAGTTCAACATGAAGCGTGTCACTACAGAATCAGATATTCGTATCCTCAAGGTTGCCACCTGCCCTTCTCTATCAGGCAAATCCACACTCACTTATCAAATCGCTTGCAATGCTGAATCTGATATTCAATTCCGTATAGTTGCCAATACCGGCGGCGGTTTCTTCAGCAAGGAATGGATTACCTTGGATACCATTCTGGAAGCTTTTAATGAGCGGAAAGGCGATAAGCCAATTGTATCTTTGCTGCTCTATCCGCTATTTCAAGGCAAATCACTCAACACGCCTGCATTTCTTTTGGCAGTACTGAAGCAGGAAGGTTTGGTGAGTCCCCTGGAAGATAATCCGAAGCACTATACACAGTTGCCATCTGATGCTTTTATGGCTGAAGTCGAAAAATTAATGCAGACGGCCATTGATCCGACGGCCATTGATGGCAGCAAGAAGACTAAATCAAAGAAATCCCAGACTCACTCAGCTAGTTGAAGTCCGCAGTCCCCTCAATAGTTACCTCCATAAACCCTGGCAGTACAACACAGCTGTAACTTTGCAATCAATCGGCGGTGCAATACCGACCGTATGCCGAACCTGTTTCACTTTTCTTTTTAATGGATTTTTTCAGTGACGCTGCTCGTCATCGGAAGAGTCTTTTTTTATTTCCCAAAAGGAGCAATTACTATGTTATTCCAAAACTATCTAATTGATGCAGTCAACGATGTCATTGCCTGGGATATTCCCGACGAAGCATTGGCTGAAGCTGTCATAGCTCAAGCCAGTTTGATGGCCAGAGTCAATCCCGATGAGATGACATTGTTTGATTCTAACTGAGTCGTCTTGCTGTTTCACATCGACCTATTCGGAGTGGTGCATTCAATTGTGCTGCTCCGTTTTCTTTTCCAAAGGAGCATAAATCATGACCGATCAAATCATCACACGCAGGCAAGTAGCCGACGATCAACGCATCACTCACACAGCCAATATTTTCGGCGTTCAATTTCCAATGCACTTTGAGCCTGCAGTCTATCGTTTTACCGAGATGCTTGCAGCTGAATATAGTGGCGGATATTGGGAATTTTACGCATTGAGTAACGGTGGCTTTTACATGGCACCTGATTTGAATAAAACATTTCAGGTCATCTGTGAGAATGGCTTTGAGGGGAAGCTATCTGGGGATGCGTTGGGCATCACAGTTTGTCTGTATACCTATAGCCATTTTTCTTTCAGCGATCATGCGAGATTGGCTGAAACTTGCGCCCGGCAGTATCGTTGGCTGCGGGATTATATGCTGGAGCATGAAGAGGCCAGGAGTATTCTGGGGGCGATTGACTGACACAGCAGATTGCGGAGGCAGAATTTCAGGTTTCCAATTTTTGTTCCCCACTCGTCGCCAACCGCTTTTCCCGAAATCGATGCAGCGCATGGAAGCGTCAAGGCGTCGGGTGCGTCGAGTGTTTTCAGAGAAATTTTTTCTTCGGCAATATTCTAGCATCACCGCGGCACTGATTGCCTCGTCGTCGGCCTCGTTCTCAGAAATCTATGCAGAAAAAGAAAACCGTCAAGGCGTCGAGTGCGTCGGATGCTCTGAAAGATTTTTTTACAGCTGTGGCACTAGCTGCTCCCTCTGACATCCTCCAATGATTCTCAAGGAACACACCATAATTTTTATTATCACATATATCTTTTACTTCTTCATAGAATGAGATATTTATACGCCTCTATATAAACAACATCTTAATGTTCAATAATCATTATATTATGGTAGATAAATATAATATTAAAATTAGTAGATAAGCCCCGATATTCTCTAAATAATATTTTTTTATCTATAAATGAATTAGTGATACTTGATGGTCACATTATATTCAGGAGTGCAGTGCAAATATTGAGCCGCTAGATTCGGCAACCCTTGGGCAGGAGCAAAAATAAATTTCAGGAAAACACCCGACGCACTCGACGCCTTGACGGCTTGCCTTGCGTCACATGGGTTTCCGAGCGATGTCTCGGGCGACGGGTGGCGACGAGTAGCGATGTAGTGAATTGGAGTCGCATAGAATTTAACTTTAAGAGTATTCCAAAAATTGATGTAATGCGTGGCTTTATGCTGCTATAGGATGACTGGCAGCACGCTATCGTCATATTTCTTTATGACGCATTTTAATCCCCCTTTAAAATAGCACCTTTAACAAAGCAATCAGCCAAATGAAATCAACGAAGCCATTAATACTGACTATTGAAGAAGCTGTCGCACTCATGATCAATCTTGATTATATACCGACTGGTTTTTCCCTATTAGAAATGACTAGCGCATTTTTAGAAGAAGCAGAAGTGGAGTATGAAAATGCCCAAATCAAACGTTTCCCGGAGGCTCATCTTGAATCCTTAAAGTTCCGTATGGATGCCTGTAAAGCCAGACACACACTTGCTCTAAATCTAATGGATCAAATTCGTCACGAGATACAGAATTCTAAGGATTCAAAAATAGTTTCATCCGAGGATTCGACTTCTTTGACCCGCCTGACATTCGAAAGTGTATTTGACTGGGCGGGCGATAAATTTGGAATCGGTAGTCCTAAAATATCGAGTGGCTATCCTGTAGAGAATCATACTATTAAATCAGATAATTCTACTGAAAATTTCAAATGGGAAGATGTCACGATCAAGATTTATAAAGATTATAACCTCGGCTACAAATTAGGAAATGGTAAGTACAAAAAATCATCCTTCCAGAAAATTGGTCTCATGGGAATTCGTAAGCTAGAACCGAATTATATTGGAGGCATCCTGATTATTCTTAGTAAAGGAATAAAGTTTCCAAATACAAAGAAAGCTGCTGGCAAAGACAAAACCGCAATTTCAAAGCTAAGATCTGCACTTGTAAAGCTAACCGACATCGAAGGTGATCCATTTACTCCATTTAACGAAGTAGATGGTTGGAAGCCTAGTTTCAAATTAATTGATGATCGAAGAAACGCCGATGAGCGTGCGAAACAAAAGGCAGTTCATGTTCCCCTTGATGAAAATAAAGATGCCGATAATCTAAACCCCGAGACTCCAGACTTCGAAAATATAAACGATGAGGCTGGCAATTGGTTAAATGAACATGGCTGATTACCGGTAACCCTCCCCCAAATATTCATCTAAATATTATTTTTGATTGATTTTTATAGCATAACTTCTCTGAAAGACCTACATGGTGTTACCAGTAACGCATACCTATTAAGGAAGTACAGATGCTGAATAGTTTTGCACTGACTTCCTGAACCGTTTGTTTCATTTAATCGATGAAATAATTAATACCAAAATGCTAAAAGGAAATTTTATGTTAGAACATAGGCCAAAAATAGATATTTCGAAAATTCAACCGCCGCAATCGCTCCCCAAAAAAAAAGATGTGTACGGCGGAAAAAAAACTTTTGACGCACCCGACGCACCCGACGCCTCGTCGCGCGGAGCTAGTGTCAAGTCGACGGGTCAGTCGATTGATCAGGTGATTCCAGTTTCAAATAAATTTCCACAAAATCTGCCCCAGAAATTCGATCTTTACTTAAACCAACATGGAATAGCTCATGCAACAATGAAGACTTCCGGGAATCCGTTGGCTTTGCCTGTTGGGAGCAAACAATTAAACAATATTATTAGAAACATAGCATTAGATGAAGGTAAAACATTGCGCAATTTAGATATTAAGTTTGCCAATGAATATTTAGTTGGGCATGCTGAAACGATCGGTATCGTCAAGCCGGTTTGGTACCGGGTTGCACCTTTCCAAAACGGCATCGAGTTGGATGTCGGAGATAAACTGAACTCCCGAATTCTGGTCACGCCAGATAGCGTTGAAGTTATCACCCAAGATTCAAATACATTATTTAATCGAACACCGACTTCAAGGCCTATGGTGATGCCCGCTGATAAAAGTGACATAAGCCGACTTTTTAATTACCTGAACCTGACCCAATACGACCAATTCTTATTATTGGTCTGGCTGTGTTATACACTGGCACATCCTAAGATGAATGGTATCAACTACGTCATTTTGTTAATTCAAGGTGATCAAGGAACCGGAAAAACATCGCTTTGTAACAATATAATCTTGCGCTTAATAGACCCTAATGTGATTGGCACGCAAGTTTTTCCGAATAATGCAAAGGATTTGGCCATTGCGTCGCAGCACTCACATGTACTTTGCTTCGATAATATGCGCAATTTCAAGGCATCCATGTCCGATAATTTGTGTATGGCAGCTACAGGCGGAACAATTACAAATCGTGCACTGTATACCGACTCCGATCAGCACGTTTCTTCCTTGCACGGTGCCATTGTTCTCAACGGCATTCACAGCTTCATAAATCAGGCAGACCTGGCACAGCGCTGTCTGCCGATACGCACACTGCCACTATCAGAGTCAGACCGTGTATCTGAAGCGGTGATGCTTAAACGCCTCGAGGATGATCTGCCACTAATTTTCCGTGGATTGCTTGAAATGACTTCAGATATGCTGAAGTGCCTTCCGGACGTGAAAATAACGCACCCGGAACGCATGCTTGATTTTGTGCACTGGCTCGCAGCGTTTGAAAATGTGGTTGGAATGCGCGATGCTGGCCTCCAACGTGCTTATAGCTCAGCTTTACGACAAATTCAATTAGATAGCTTAATGGAAAATCCACTCGCCACCGCCATCTACGATTTTGTCGACAAAACTGAATTTACCGAATGGAGTGGTACCCCACAAGCACTACTTGCGGCTCTCAACTTGAAAAGTTCATTAGGCACATCGTATTCACGCGATTGGCCGAACACTCCCATCTCACTTTCAAAACGTCTGAAGGCACTAGATACAAGCCTAAAAACCCAGGGCATTATCATCGAATTCGGACGCGGGAATGAGCGCAAAATTACGATCAAAAAAGTGGGAAAAGGTAATGATTAGTTAATCGTGCAATTAAGTCACTAAATAAATTCATGTTATTCAAATACTGATCAAACTAATTTCACGTATCAATATTTATGGAGGCTTATATGCCTGTTATAAAATTATCAGAAAGCTTTATTAGAAATAATCTGCAATGCCCGGAAGGTAAATCCCGCATTGAGTACTGCGATGAGGATCTCCCAGGCCTATATGTTGAAGTGCGTAAAAGCCAAGGACAAACCTATTATTTGCGCTATAAACAAGCCACAGGTCAGACCTGTCATCAGAAGATTGGTCGCACGACAGATATCACATTGGCTGATGCACGCAAGAAAGCCAAAGCGCTTAAAGCGGAGATTCTTGCCTTGGGAGCCGATCCACGTGGTGAAGAAAAAGCCAGACTGGCAGTATTAACCTATGCAGAATTCTTCGAGCAGCACTATCTGCCCTATGTGATGCCACGGAAACGCTCATGGGATCGCGATGAAGAGCTGTATCGACTTCGGATCAAAGCTGTATTTGGGAATAAGCGACTCAATCAAATCACGCGTCAACAGATCCAGTTGTTTCATACTTCGCTAAAGCATGAAGGATTGGCTGCTGCCACCTGCAACCATCACATAAAATTATTGAAGCATTCTCTTAATCTGGCCATCGATTGGGAAATGCTGGATAAAAACCCAGTGGCACGAGTACCGATGTTTCATGAAGATAACAAACTTGAACTTTATATGGATGATGTAGAACTGAATCGTTTATTGACGGTGTTACATACCGATGAGAATCGGTCTGTCTGTCAGATCGCCCTCTTCCTACTTTCTACAGGCTGTCGGTTAAACGAGGCACTTTCTGCCAAATGGAGTGATGTGGATATGAGTAAAGGCATATTCACCATCCGAGCAACAAATGCCAAGAGCAGAAAATTACGAGGAGTGCCATTAAATGAGAGTGCTATCGAGATCCTTAAACAATTGGACACTCAAGGCAAGTTTGAGTATCTGTTCATTAATCGTCTCACAGGCAGGCCTTATTGTAATATTCACAAAGTCTGGCAGCGACTGCGCGAGAAAGCAGGTCTAAAACATCTGCGCTTACACGATTTGCGGCATCAGTATGCGTCTTTTCTGGTCAACAGTGGGCGCACTCTTTACGAGGTACAGCAGATATTTGGACACAGCACCAGTGTGGTTACGCAACGTTATTCTCACCTTTCCACCAAGGTCTTAAATGAGGCTGCCCAAAGCGCATCGATTAAGATCAGGGAGGCCACGACAACCACGACGTAAAAACGGCGAAAATGACGGGTCGGGCTGGCGCAAACTGGCCCAGCTCGCGCCCATAGTCTGTCGCTCTGGGGCGATTTCGAGGTGAGGATGGCTGCCCTATCGGCTACCCCGCCGGGTGCGCCTCGGATCGTTTTGGGGCAAATCCGGGGCTTTTTCTCGCTCTGCCTTGCTAGCGCTCAATCTCCGGCAACTAGGCTCGGGATCGTTCGGATTCAGTTCGGAAGAAATTTTAATATTGGATTGTTTTCAATCAATTTTTCTTGAAAATGGGGCAAATGGCACCCATAGAAGTTCGGTTCTGGTTCGGTTTCAGTGAGATTAATCATGAGGAAATAAAAAAGAATTTACATTTCTTCAGCTTTGAAACCATAATTTTCGCTGTGACTGCTACTTTTAATCCGTTGGTCGCCAGTTCGATCCTGGCACGACCTACCAAATGGAACAAGGGGTTAGTAAAATGCTAACCCCTTTTTTCTTTCTGAACGTGACAAAAACGTGACAATTCAATCACGTGCCCACCACGCTCACGCTCGATTCTAGCCGCTGCAACCCTTAAATGCTCGGTTGCATACTTGGCATAGCGATCCACCATAACTCTGGATTTCCAGCCACCTAAATCCTTCAACTCATCGCAGCTCGTACCAGCCTGACGATGCCATGAAGCCCAGGTATGCCTGAGATCATGAAACCGAAAATCATTTAATCCTGCTTTTTCTAGTGCGGTATGCCACGCGCTGTTTGTGATTTCCCAGCGAATCGGTTTACCATGATAAGTAAAGCAAAACTGCGGATGCTTCCCAAGTTGCTCTTCCAGAACAATGACTGCATCGTGGTTTAGCGGCACACCTCGCGGTGTTCCATTTTTGGTTTGGTTAAGCCAGGCTGTTTGACGTTCCAAATCAACCCGACTCCATTCTAAACCAGTAATCTCCTTTGCACGGCATCCCGTAGCAAGTGCAAAACGAATCAAAGCTGCCAAATGAGATGGGCTTGCTACAATCAATCGAGTAGCCTCCTCTCTAGTCAACCATCTATCACGTTCTGTTTCACCCGTTAAAAAACGAATCTTTGGCATTGCATCAATCCACTGCCACTCATCACGAGCCATGCGTAACAAGCTGCGAATTAATGCCAAATAACGATTTACTGTCGCTGGCTTATTTCCTTTTGCTAGTACACTTTGAATGACTGACCAAATCACATCACCTGTAATCTGGTTTAGCATCAAATGACCTAGAATAGGATCAAGTTTGCAGCAAATTCGTTGAACATCCTTAATGCTTCGTAAATTCGCCTTTATCGCGAGATACCTTACTGCGGCTTCTTGCCATGTACGTTGGGGCTTAATGCCGAAATGATGTTCCCGAAATGCTTCTAGCCGAATTTTGGCTAGCAGTGCTTCAGCATCCTGTCGGATTTCAGTCCCAGAGCTTTGGCGTATTCTTTTGCCGTTTGGGAACGTTGTTGCAATCCACCAGAAACTAGAATCTTGTCTCCGGTAGACACCTTCTTGGGTTTGGGCCATATTGCCTCCTTCTTAGCCCGCCCGTGCTCGCACTGCTTATATTCTTCTATCCAGGCATCCAGGTCAACCCTGTCATATAGGCAGCGACGACCTAGCTTGATATAAGGAATCTCCAATTCAGTGAGCAATGTCACGCCAATACCGAGATATTGCGCCGCTTCTTCTTTGGATAAGCATCGAATTGCAGGCAGAGGCAGGCTAACTTTATCCATTGTTATTCGCCGTCCGATTGCTTCCGATACTCAGCCGCATCTTTATCTATACTCGCTTGTTCTTCCGCTTCGATAGAACGATTCAGGATGGTATTGAATTGACGCGCTTTAATGGTTACCTTTTCCTGTATGTAATCATCAAAAGTCAGTCCTAAATAAAAGCTTTTACGTTCATGATAAACATAAAGCGCATCCTTAAAAACCCGTATGCCCGAATCAAAATCCTTGATGCCTTTGCACGCCATGAGTGAAATCAGCGTGCTGAGTCCGATCTTGCAAAGCCAATCATTGCCAGGTACACGCGCAGCGCTGAAACGAGATGATAAAGGGCCGCCATTGGTTTCCCAGTCGATAGAGGATAGGTAACCCCATAAAGGATGAATCGGCCAGCGTGAACGGGTTTGATCATCCCCATTCGGCAGGGTTAGGCGTAACCATTCTGTTGTGGCATAACTCCATAAGCCGCTGAGATTACCAAGCAC
This sequence comes from uncultured Nitrosomonas sp., assembly GCF_902826915.1. Classification (GTDB taxonomy): domain Bacteria; phylum Pseudomonadota; class Gammaproteobacteria; order Burkholderiales; family Nitrosomonadaceae; genus Nitrosomonas. The sequence goes on along the minus strand of NZ_CADEGP010000012.1, from coordinate 4,526 downwards.
CTCAGACAGCTTTCCGAATCCTTTCTGTGTCAATACTCCTCGATTTAACTGAAATTCAAGCCGCCAGACCTTATCTTCTCCATTCCATCCGGCTTTTTTCCATAACTCATGCAAATAGAATTTCTTCGATTGTTTTTCTATTTCCAATGTTTTGTCATACAGACGACAACTAATGACACCCCCTGCCCCAATGACCCAGCCGGAGAAGGCACGTTCGATAGAATAGTTATTAATAGATGAAGCACGCGTCACCCAGGCATGACGATCCCAGCTTTCCATATCAACTGAACTGAAGAAGTCCACGAACAGATCGATGCGACTGACATTAGCAGATTCATAAACCACTCCAAATTGAGCCAGGATGGATTGCAGCTCTTTTTCTGCTGCAACGGAACCCACATGTGTCAGATACTCGCTGGAAAGCTTCACATAAGCCAGTGGAACCGATTGGCTACGAGATAGCTGAATACGAAAAGCATTATCTTCCAGAATATAAGGAAATAGCCTAGCTCCTTTATCTTTGACTTCGAATATATGACTATTAATGGGATATTGCGCCTTGACTTGCTCAAAGGGTTCTGGTGATTGTGCGATTTGCTTTAGTTCAGTTAGCCTCTCATCAACATCAGGAAATAATTCCCCTGGATAGGATAGATAAAGGCTATCAACTCCAAATCTTAAAAGCTTGAAATATTCATTATTGCAGTTATTGGGTACTGTGTTACTAGGCGGCGTACCCTCTGAAGATGATTCGGACAGATGCAGTGCACCTGTCAAATCTTGTTCCACTTCGCCATCACGCCACGCGGCCGCGCTCTCGCGCGTTGCATCGCATGTTGGCTCAGCGGATTGAATAGATTCTTTTGTTTCCTGTGACATTTAAAAACTCCTAATCGTTGATTGATATGCAATTGCTTTTCAGCAACGATCAGAAATTTATGCCTCAGGCTACAAAATGTCGTCCACCTCAAATTTCAATTTCAGGTGGTTGAAAATTTCTTGGATTCTGTGAACTGTTTTCGGAGATTCTTTCGAGCACCGGGTGCATTGGAATATAGCTTCAATTGATGTATGAGCAATTCTTCAAGTTGCGCATCAGACATTTGATTAAACCCAGATTCCCGAAGAATAAAGAATGCATAACGCAAATCCTTGTATGCTTCCCAGTGTTTCTTTGAAGGCCCTTTTAGGGAGCTGCGCAGCCGGATAAAAAATTTCCTGTCATTTTTAACTTCCGCTTTGGAAATACGTAAAGCAAATGTCGGACAAGTGATAATAGAACGGTCTATGCGCACTGCATTAAATAATGAATCATCATCCCCACTCCGAACTTCATCGACCATTGCGTTGAGCGTGCGATGAAACAACATGATTGAAAGAATATTACGCTGCAATGCAGAAAACAAACCGACAACATCACTAATCTCGAATAATCCCTCCAATCCGCCTTCCCATGTCTCATACTCAACATTTTGAAACATACTAAACACAGCTTGAGTTGGATCGTCTGATTGAGCAGCTTTGTGCAATTCCTGATGACAACCTAGGGCGCATATAAGCAACGCCAGCAATTCTTGAAATGATAATTCATAGCTGTCAGCCCAATATAAACCTTGATCCAGTATTCCCATAACTCTATCTTTAGGAGCGGAATTTAAAAGATCAGGCAATTCTTGCATTTGGCCACGAATTTCTGGCAACTTATTGATAAGTAGCTTGAATTGTTCAAGTGTGAGATTGCCATACTTGCTATTATTTTTTTCCATATCGATTCTTTAGAAATGAGAAGATACTGTACTAAAACGTACACTTTATTTATCGACACTGAAAACATAAAAATAAAAAATTATTAATAGGCTTTAATCCGAATTTTTATAGATAATATTGATCGACACACAAAGAATGGCCAAGCGAACGAAAAAAGAAAAACGAAAGCTCAAAACTAAAGCTGCTCATCAGAGAGGTAGCGCGTCAAAAAAGAAACTTAGCAAACCAGAAAAAATTATTAATCCTCAAAAACTAGAAGCTTTACTTAGAGAAGGGGAACGATGGGCGTCACTATCTGTAACAATTAAAGAAATTTCCAACGATAACAAAGAACTAATCAAAGATCTTTCAAAATTTGATCCAAACACAACCATTCCTTTATTATCAGGCCTTCAGACACTACCTGACTATCAATCCAACTGTATAAGATTAGAAATTCTGGTTGCATTAGCGGTTGTATTTTGTGATGGCAATAAGGAATCAAATATCCATGATGCGGCTCGTTGGTTTCATAAAATAGGCCAATCGCGGTGTGTTTATGGCGAGGATCCTAGCGAAGACATTTTTGTTTCTTTAGTTCAAGACCAAGATGGCGACTACAGAGTTTTGGAAGGTGCATGGGAATCAACAGGATTCTATACACGACTAATTTTAGGCGTGGTTTCAACAATGCCTGATAACGGAGTATTTGTAAAAATAAAAAAAGCCGTCAAATCATTACTTATTATTTCTGATTTATTGTGTAAGAACTCGCAATTACAACGTTATCAAATAGGCTCAGAAGAGATTCATTCAAGACTGTCGATTGCTAGTATTCCTGATAGAAACGAGCTGATTTCTCGTGTGACCCTTTCATTTAAAGATCTTGAAAAATGCGGCACAGAACTTTACGACCTTGAACCGTTTCTATTCCAATCACACATGAAAGATCACTTAGTTTCCCAGCAAGTAGGAAATAGCTATCTTGATCGACATCCTCTTATTAGCACATCGGATAAACATTTAATAATATCAATGCCAAGCGCACTATCAGTCGCGTTAAGAGATTTTGTAATACAAGAAGTTTTAAAAAATGACCTAGTTAAATCGTTTGATGATGCTCTTGCAAAAAAGTATTCTCGATTCTTTTATGAAACTCCTCTTTTGGGCGGCCCATTCTATGCTCCCGTCCACTGGAAAATGAGCGGGAAACATCGCACTTCATCCTTTCTCTTTCAAGTGGATGTGGGATTTTTTATATTATATCAATTATTCCTTCCTTCGATTGAATACCATAACGATGGCGGCTTCAAGGAGATTATAGAAGATGATGGTGTACTTACTGACAAACTTCAAAAATCCATCGATTCAACGGTACAACAAATTTCTAAAAAAGCCGAATTTAAACAAGGACTGTTAGTCTTGGTTGGTTGCGGATGGGGAAAGGGATACGCAACAAAAGATATCATATTTAATTATCCTAACTGGCGATTCGAAAGCATATCAGCGCCAGACCTTATACGTCTTAGCTCAATAGCAGACTTGAACCCGGGTTACTTTTGGAGAATACAAGAAGGCTTTGAAGCAATTACAAGAAATGGGGTAAAAATTGTTAATGCGAATGGAATACTGAATCTAATTGGTTGGGTAAGAAAAAATAATGGCCACTTTGTTCCCCACGCCCAACTGCCTGACGGAGAAATATCTGTTGATCGGCCAATTATTCTCCACATTCCTACAAATATGCTTAGGGATATAAGAGCAGAAGCAGAACAAGGTTATGATAGACACAGTTCGTTTGATAATATGGGTAAATTGCATGACGTCCAGCACCATTCAGCAAAACCACTATTTACAAGTGAAAGTCTTAAGAAGCTTTTTGTGTCTATTACAGATGTTAGTAAAGGCATTCTTACATTTGTATATGAAGGCAAATTCCAGATTTGGCTAACAGTATTGGCCAAAAATATTGAAGACAGGGATGTTAAATTTAGATTAGGAGAAATGGCCCGTGAATGGCTACATCGAATCGGTAATATTTTTGATGAACATATATCCTTGATCGGTTCCCAGAAAAACTTAAAAGTTTATGCAGAATTTCAGGATGATACTCCAACAAGCGAAGCTAAATTAATCCAAGGTCCACTCAATCTGGTTTCACTTTGTGAAATTGGGGATTTGCATGAGAAAAACTCGAAAATTGCTATTTTCAAAAAGGGATTTCTTGACGGATTTAGGGTTGCTGAAAATATTGCTGAACGTTTCTTCGTTTTTAATGCCGTTCGCACCTTATTAACCATTCTTGGCGATAGGGACATCAATGAAAAAACGATAGTTATTACAGATAAGGTTGTAAAAAACACAGAAGCGCGTAGCTTCCATATCTTTCATACACAACAGTTTTTAGATTATGTCCGTGATGGACTCCCTAAGAAGTTAATAGAAATAGATGAAATTAATCACGGTACAGCTAAATTAGGCCTGGGATGGCGCGCTTTAAATAGCATCAATATAGATAAAAAAAACAAAATAACTGGAGAGGGTGATTGCGGAAAATTTCTGCACAAGGTAGTAGATATGCTGATTTCAGAAATATCTGAGATGCTAGGCAAATTTGATCGTAAATCAACCCTACTGAAACTCATAGCCAATTGTGAAAAAGCATATGATGAAGAAGATCATTGGAGAAAGACTTCGGCGGCAGTTCTTGGACTTCACGGTGCAAACGAAAAAACCCTTAACCAATATGTAGAACAGACTTCAAAGTTTGCAAATGCAGC
>NZ_CADEGP010000011.1 GCF_902826915.1 uncultured Nitrosomonas sp. | reverse complement strand
AGATTTCCACTTAAAATATGGGAAAAACTGTCCAATCAAGTGTGACCACCTCTATCGGCTCAAATACCACTGTCGCGCCGGCTTGTGTAGCGAGTTGTGCCGTTTCGTCAGTTGAATTGTTATCGACGACGATGATCTCATAAGTGAAACCGGACTCTAGGTTTGACCTGATGGACTCTTGGATAGAATTTAAACAATCCAGAATCAGCTGCTCTTCGTTAAAAGCAGGAATAACGATGGATAGGCGCATGTGCCAACAGAATTTTTAAGAAAAAATTTTAAGTGCATCTTTCATGGAGAGTGAAAAAACACTCTCCATGAAAGATTAGAACTCGCCTGATTTGATGTAAGGTTGTGACCATAGAATTACTTGCATCAGCACCGATTTGCGCCATGCATCTTGCATGCGATCTACATCATCACGAGAATGGCCATCTTTTTCCAAGAACGGACGTAGCGTAGTAGTAATCGGAATCAGTAACGCAAAAATATAATGGATATGAATGATGGGGACGGATTTTACGTTGTCCGTGGTATTTTTCTTCGAACTGTGGTGACGTAATCCGATTTCATATTGATAATTGAGCCAGTCTTGATTGTACTCGGCATTGGCGGTATCGAGAATCCATTGTCCAAAGCGTTTGCGTACACCACCCAGGTAATCCATGTTGGGCTGACCGTCGGCCGCATTGGTAAAATAGTGCAACAGGAAAGGGGTTGAGCCGACAAAACCATACCATACATCCAGGATTTGCTCGACCTGATCCTTCAGCACGTCATGCGACATTTTTAGATAACGTATGTCATCATCGCCAAACAGACTGGCTTGTTTCAGCTTGGAAAAATCATCTATGGATACGGGAGATTTTTGCAGCGAAGCGCTGCCATAAGTATAACCAGGTATATTGACTGTCATAAGACTTCCTTTTGAAATGCAAAACATCATCGCACAAAACAATCAACTTTAATGCTATATGATTGATAGCATGCGACTATGCAATGAATGATAATAAATTACAAATAATTTGATTGCGTATAAAAGTGACACTCGCGATGCGGATTTTACAGGATTGGTTATTCATTCGGGTAGACTTTCTAGGATTAACCACGGGGAATTCTTAATAAAGCATCCAACCAATCTTTCCAACGTCGATATTTTTTCAAGAGCGCGATGTTTGTTTGCTTACTTTCTACTTTATGCATTTCTCGGTGGCAGGTTACTTTAAATCCATAGGTCAACACGGCAGTACCTTGCAGACTCGTTTCTTTTTGTTGCAGGTGATAAACCGGAAAGGTAGTACATTGTGCGATGCCATATTGCAAACAGGGTAACTCGGATAAGCCCCCAGACAAATAAGCTCGAGTTAACGGCGCATACTGGTGAAATTCTTCTAGGATGCGCACAACCCGGAAAACAATCGCTTCGAGCAACAGTGAAGCAACTTGCCGTGAGGTAAATCCGGTGACAGGTTGAGAAAAATGAATACCCCAATCCTTGCAAAAATAAGGCGCGCCTAAACCACTGGGTTCAGCCAAACAAAAAATATCGTTGCCTGCCAGATCTTCAAAGCGACACTCATTTACCGGATAAGATGCAAGCGCGGCAGCAATAGAGTTGAGCGTACCTTCAATAGCAAATTGCACGTACTGGTTTTCGTTTTGATAAACCAATGTTTGCAAATAACCATCAAATGCTACTTCCTTTTTACCAAGCGAACGAATCACAAAACCGCCTGTGCCAAGATTGACCAAAGCGTCGCTCTGACTGTTAGCCAAACTGGCAATCAGGGCCGCCGATTGATCGCCAACACTGGCTTTTAAGATTAAGCCATTATTTAAAAGCAGACTCAATCCTGTTGAGGGTCTGATTTGCGGCAAAATTGAATAGGGAATATCGAATAAATGACATAAAGCATTTGACCACTGCTGCTGATAAATATCCATCAGCAGCGTGCGTGCAGCCATAGATGCATCGGTGACAAAATGCTCTTTGTCTGTCCAGCGCCAAATCAAAAATGTATCCAGCGTACCGGTTAGCCATTCGCCTTGAATAAGCTTATCTCGCCATACCGGATTTTCCCGCAACAATACACTCAATTTAGTTGCAAAATAATAGGGTGTTAACTGCAAGCCGCTGAGTTTGTGAATGGTGTCTGACGATGCCTGCAAGTGATCACAACAGCTTGCACCTCGGTCATCTTGCCAGGATATTAATGGCGTTACTGGTTCACCGGTGGTTTTATTCCAGAGCAGGAAAGATGAGCGTTGGCTGCATAATCCTAACGGCGGTTTGTCACGCGTTAGTGCAAGGCATTCTTTGAGTACCCGCTCAGCAGTCGCAACATAGTGTAGCGCATCGCTTTCGTATCGCCCATTCCAATTATCGATGACAGGTGCCGGGTAAGTGACAATGTGCTGGAGCATCCCTTGTTGATCCATTAGGGCAGCTTTGATGGATGTCGTGCCCAAGTCGAGCGCAACTGCCACGGTCACTGCATGCTCCGGTATCTGTCGCAACGCGTAATTTCCTGCGCAATTTGCGTGCTGCTCCAATTCAAAATACCAGCTATGTATTGAGCAATTTTTAGCAATTGATCTTCGGTAATTTTTGACAATATAAGTAAAGGCATGCGACGGCGCAGCAAATCATCCAGATGAATCACCATCTCGGTTGCTGCACAGTGCATCAAATCAGCACGAAGAAATGGTAACGAAGGAATAATGCGTTGCGCCAAATCGGATTCCATTTCGATACGTTGGAAAATTTCTACGCTATGCACACCGTGGCGACGCAACAACCAGTGTGCGCTTTCCGCATCAATGCCTAGTTGTGCCGCTTGGTCAGACATACGGGCAGACCAAACCGTGAAATTTTCTTGCGGCGCCCAGGGGAACAAACGATCCTGAGTTGCACAAGGCAGTGAAACACCCAGCTGTGCGCATATTGCATCAACGATACGCGTAGCGTCCTGGCGCGACGAAGTGATTTTTCCGCCAATGGCATAATGTACGCCGTTGGGCGCGGATTTTAATTCCCAATCGCGGCTAACAGCTGAAGGTGAACTGGAGGAAACTGTCGATATATTTTGTTTAAAAACCCGAACACCCGCAAAGCTACCGATGATATCGCTGCGCGTCCACGGTGTGTTCAGATAACTATTGACAGCGGCGAGCAAATAATCAATGTCGCTGTCTTCAGCCGTAACTTGTTCCACATCGCCTTTGAAATCGGTATCGGTTGTTCCAAGTAGCGTTAAACCATACCACGGAACCATAAAAAATACGCGCCCATCCGATTCGGCGGTCAGTAACAAAGCTTCAGCATTCAACAAAGCAGGCATGACAAGATGAACACCCTTAGCGAGACGACACCATGCACTGCTTGGTGCTTCCTCAGTCAGCCACTGCCCAGTCGTAAAAACAATTTGTTTAGCATCGATCCTTTGTTTATTTTGGGTCAGTTGATCTTGAATGATCGCGCCATCGGCTTTGCCATCTGTTTCCGATAGTTGTATCAATCGACAATAATTGACGCAACAAGCGCCGGCTGTTTGGGCACCTGCAATCAATTCCAAGGTCAACCTTGCGTCATCCGTTTGTGCATCAGCGTAGGTAAATCCTCCTTTCAGGCTATCTTCTCGGATCATAGGAAAATACGCGTTAAATTGCTTGGCATCATAATAACGGTGACGCATGGACGCACTTGTATCGCTGGCCAAATAATCATACAACGACAAGCCCAGCTTCAATTGCAATCGGTTGATGCGCTGTTGTGCGTAAACCGGAACGCCAAAGTGCAGCGGCCATACACGGTGAGGCGCAACGCGCAGCAGCATAGTTCGTTCCTGGAGTGATTTCCTCACTAGCTTGAAATCGTATGTTTCCAGGTAACGCAAACCGCCATGAATCAACTTGGTCGATGCTGAAGATGTCCCGCTGGCCCAATCGTTTTGTTCGATGATAGCCACCTTCAAACCGCGAAGTGCAGCATCATACGCTGTCCAAGCACCGTAAATGCCACCGCCACAAATCAAAAGATCGAATGATTGAGCAGATAATGCTGCCAAATCACGTTTCATTGATCGCGCAGTATCAGTGCTTTGTCAGGTAAATCGCTAATCAAGATATCAACCTCTAGCTGCAAAGCTTTAGTGATTTCAGCCTCACTATTGCAGGTATATACACCAACACATTTACGTTGATCATGCAACAAATTGACCATTGCTTGATCAGTGCTTGCAATCGGCAGACAAAAACCATACAGAAAATCATGGGTAGTCAGTAATTGGCGTGCATCGACGATGGTTTGCTCGATTTCAAAGTTATAAACCAATGGAATCTCTGGCCGATAGCGGTAGGCATATTCCAGACTCGCAAGATTGAAGGAGGAAACCAGTATGCCTTGCTCAGGGTTGTTGCCAATCAAGTCCAGCGTTTGGCGCATTTTTGTTTGGTGACGAGTAGGCGGTTCCCAGTCACGGTTTTTGACTTCGATCAATAAGTGGCAGGATTTGCGATAAGTGATTAGAAAGTCCTGCAGAGTCAGGATGCCTTCATTTTCAGAACTTGAATTAATCAACGTTTGTAGTTGCTGATAATCAAAATCATCAATGCGCTTATCGTTCATTCTGATTTTATCGAGAAAACGATCATGCCACAACACAGCGACTTCGTCCCGGCTCAATTGCACATCGGTTTCAATGCCATCAATAGCATATCGTAATGCTCTGTCAAAAGCATTACGGGTGTTTTCCATAGCTTCCCGATTTGCGCCACGATGCGCAAACACCATACTTTTTTTAGGCAAGGAGTAGTTATGCTCGGACATCGTGTTCATGAGTGGTATTGCGCTTTATTGAGTGGCTTGCAGCAACTCGATGATGGCAGGATCTTTGGCAAGTTCAACCGCGGTTTTTCCGGTTTTGCTTTTAATCTTTATGTCAGCGCCTTTGACCAATAATACTTTTACCGCATCGGCATGGTCGTGCAAGCCTGCCCACATTAATGCGGTTACACCATCGTCATTTTGCTGATTAATATTAGCGCCGCTATCCAGTAAGATTTCTATGACCGGCGCGTGTCCGTTTTGCGCGGCCAGAATCAACGGAGTGAATCCATTATTGGCTTGATGATTCACCGTAGCGCCATGCTTGATAAGAGCTTCTACTACCTCAGCGTTACCCATTAATGACGCCAAAATCAGGGGCGTCGCGTCATTCTCGTCTTTTGCGTCAACTTTAGCGCCCTTTACCAGCAGAGCATTGACAATATCAAGGTGGCCATTTTGTGCAGAGACATACAATGGCGTAGTATTGTTAACCGCTATCAAATCAACAGGGGCGTTTTTTGCTAATAAGGTTTCAACAATTGCCGTATGTCCGTTTCTTGCAGCCATGTATAGTGCGGTAGTATTGTCGGACGCCTGCACATCAATTTTTGCGCCTTTAGCCAGGAGCTTGTCGACGATGGCGCTTCTGCCTTCCAGGGCGGCAATGATTAAGGCCGTAAGTTTTTCCTGAGTTTGCAGATGGATATCCGCACCTTTTTCAAGCAGCGTATCGACGATCGCTTCATGGCCTTTTTGTATTGCCAGCATCAGCGGTGTAATACCATCGGTAGTTTGCGCATTAATATCCGCGCCTTTGGCTAACAGCATATCAACGATGTCAGCATAGCCATTTTTTGCAGCAACGGTCAATGCAGTTACATCACCCGCATTCTTAATAGTTACATCAGCATTTTTTTCCAGCAATTGATCGACAATATCGCCATGTCCAAATTGGGAAGCCACAATGAGCGCAGTAAATCCCATTTCGTTTTGGTAATTAACATTGACGCCTTTTTCCAATAATTGCTTAATAGCTTCTATATTTCCAGAGAATGCAGCTTTAAGAAATTCGCTTTCATCTTCGGTTGAAGCATGGACAAAGGATGTCAATAAAAAGATGAGCATGATTGCGCACACGAAAATTTTGTGCACTGTATTAATTGAGTTTTTTATATAATTCATTGATTACACCTATATTGGACTTGTTATTATCAACTATCGGGGTTATTAACGGGATTCAGTAATCAATGCAACACGCATTGAAATAGATTGTGACCTCATTGATAATATTTTAACTCAGAAATATCTATTTTTAGGTTTAATTCGTTGTGAGCAGGCGTTCTAATTATTACAATTTAATGGCTGCGAGAACTACAAATGATGCCTCTCGATACTTTTCTGAATAATGGTTAAATTCGATAACTATGCATGATTGGATCGTTCCTGATTGGCCTGCGCCCAGCAATGTGAAAGCACTATTTACAACTCGCACAGGCGGTGTGAGCCACGGCGCAAATGGTATTTATGCTTCGCTGAATCTAGCTACACACGTTAATGATAATTTGGCCGACGTTACAAAAAATCGGACTTTATTACGCCGCTACTTACCGGCCGAGCCTAGGTGGTTAAAACAGGTGCACGGGACAGCACCGATCTCGATAGATCAGACGACAACGGAAATTCCAGAAGGAGATGCAGTTTTTAGCCGTAAGCGAAAAACAGTTTGCGCTGTAATGGTCGCCGATTGCTTGCCGGTATTATTATGTAATACAGCGGGCACTACCGTGGGTATCGTACATGCAGGTTGGCGCGGCTTGGCTGGAGGAATTATTGAAAAATCCATCCAAGCTATGCAAGCGGATCATGGTGAGCTGATAGCATGGCTGGGGCCAGCAATTGGCCCGAATCACTTTGAAGTCGGCACGGACGTCTACGAAGCTTTTGTTCAGCATGACCCACAGGCGAAACAAGGATTTGTAGCCAAGAGCGGGCAGAAAGGGGGAAAATGGCTCGCGGATATCTTTCTGTTGGCACGCCAACGCTTGACAAGCAGTGGCATTGCTCAGATTTATGGTGGAGAGATCTGTACTTTCAGTGATTCTGAGCATTTTTTCTCGTATCGTCGGGATGGTGTAACCGGACGCATGGCCGCTTTAATCTGGTTTGAGTAAAACTCTCTTTCTTAACTTGTTATTTATTGCATTGCAACAGCGTATAATCCCGCCTTTCTTTTTTAATTCGTGCTATGTCAACGCTTACCTGGATTATTGCTGTCAGTTTCCTGGGCGGCATATTGAGTCTGTTGGTTGCCGCAATATTGGCATTCAACGCCCGTGTGTCATGGCTCTCAGTACTCATATCCTATGCCATTGGTGCACTATTAGGCGTTGCCTTTTTAAATACCTTGCCCGAAGCGCTTGAGCATTCAGATAATCCAACGCAAGTAACCATCTTTGTATTATTCGGTATCTTAGTTTTTTTTATCCTGGAGAAACTGGTGTTATGGCGACATTGCCATTTAGAGGATTGCGAAGCGCATGATCCGCTACATGGTGTTGCGGCAACCCCGGGCAACCTTCATGAGCATGATCATGGGCGCAGCGGAATGATGATAATCGTAGGGGATACCTTTCATAATTTTGTCGACGGCATTCTGATTGCAGCTTCATTCATGGTCGATGTGCAATTAGGTATTGTGACATCGATTGCAATTATTGCTCACGAAATACCGCAAGAAGCGGGAGACTTCATTATTCTTCTGAATTCTGGCTATACGCGCCGCATGGCATTTTTATTAAACTTAGTGTCCAGCTTAGCTACTTTGGTAGGCGGTGTGCTAGCGTATTTTATGCTGAATGAAATGGATTATTTGATCCTGCCATTACTTGGAATTGCTTCGGCGAGCATGATTTATGTAGCCATGTCGGATTTGATTCCAAGTTTGCATAAACGCCCTGAGATTCATGCCACCATCCAGCAAGTTATTCTTATCTTATTAGGAATTTCTTCTATCTGGCTAATAGGAAATATCTTTCCCCATGCCTAGTCAAGCGAAGTGACAACATCACACGAGAAATTTTAGGAATTTTTTATGATAAAACGATTATTTGCGATATTTTTGTTACTTTTATATATCAATACGGTGCATGCCGAAAAGGGTGATATTCTTGAAAAGGTTGAGAGCAGTGCACGCTCTTGGTTAGGATCGGTTGATCGTGGGCAATATAAAGAAAGCTGGGAAAGCTCATCTCCTCTATTAAGAGCTAAAACACCCGAAGCGGAGTGGATCAAATCAATAACTGCAATTAGGTCATCGCGTGGTGCCATGAATGCTCGATTTATTGCGACGGCAAGTGCAGCAAAATCATTATCAGGATTTCCTGACGGAGATTATGTAATCTTACAGTTCTATACCACTTTTACTGAAAAAGGTTTGATTATGGAGACAGTAACGCTGGCCAAGACTCAAGATGGAATATGGCAAGTTTCTGAATATGCGATCAAATAAATAACCCTAGGGCAAAACCACGGGAAATCGCACGTCTAAAATGTAATCCAAAACCATTAAGCGTAGTTTTTTTCTTCAACAATTTAAGTGTATCTGCGTTCATCCAATGGATTTACGTATTAAATAAATCGAACTCAGGCACAACTGCGTTCCACCCAGTTATCATCCCGATTAAATTCCTGTAAAAAGCAAGCACAACGGTAAGATCACGGCAAAAATCCACGCACTAACTGAAAAAGCAACCTGATGGACAAAGACAGAAATGCGGAACGACAATTGATAATACTGGGCATGGCCGCAGAAAAAGGCAGGTGGCTACTCGTTTCAGTTGGATTTTTGATCAATGTTTGCTTAGGCTCCATTTATGCATTCAGCATTTTCAGAAAACCATTGGAGACCTTGTGGGGAATCACTTCGAGCCAAAGCGGCTATCCGTTTATGGTTTTTCTGGCAGTATTTGCAGTAGCAATGCCGCTGGCAGGCAATCTGATCGCACAATGGGGACCGAAAAAGACCGCAATGCTAGGCGGCATGCTGGTAGCGATAGGATGGATTGCTGCAAGTTTCTCTCCGGATATCTTTACCCTGACCATTTTGTACGGAGTAATCGGCGGCGCTGGGGTCGGCATCGTTTACGGCTGCCCGATTGCGGTAATCGCGAAATGGTTCCCTCAAAAAAGCGGTCTAGCGATTGGTTTAACGATTATGGGATTTGGCGTCTCGGCGCTAGTCACAGCACCCCTCTTGAAAGCGATGATCGACAATCCGGACATAGGGATCATGAACACATTTCTTTATTCAGGGATAGCATTTGGCGTAATCATTATGCTTTTGGCGCAGTTATTGAGTTTTCCACCAGACAAATGGGCTTCTGCAGAATCTGAAGCAATTTCTTCTGCTCATGCAACCGCTACATTGCCAACTTTGAATTTCTCCAGACAAGCAATGCTAAAAACTCCCAGTTTCTATGCGTTATGGGCTACCTACACAATCGGTTGTTTGGCTGGATTAATGGCGATTGGCATAGCATCCCCGGTGGGTACAGAAGTAGCCAAACTGGATGCAACGATGGCGGCGCTGGCTGTTTCACTTTTTGCGGTATTTAATGGCCTGGGACGACCAATATTTGGCGCCATTACCGATAAATTGGGTCCGAAACATAGCGCGATGCTTTCATTTATCCTGATTTTTGCAGCATCCTTAATGATGTCCTTTTTTGGGCAAGAAAACGCAATGCTGTACTTAGTCGCATTCTGCATATTATGGATGTGCCTGGGCGGATGGCTTGCACTGGCGCCCACTGCAACTGGAATTTTCTTTGGAAAGCAGTACTATGCGCAGAATTACGGGATCGTGTACACGGCCTATGGCGCCGGTGCCATCCTGGGAACACTGATATCGGGCAATATCAAAGACATCACCGGTAGCTATTTGGATGCATTTCCCATTGTGGCAGGGTTGGCGCTGCTTGGAATGATCATCGCCGCGATTGGATTGAATCCCGTCAAGCGCTAATAAACCGGCTGAAATACGATTTGGTAAATTGCTATCGTTAGCGTATAAACAGATACAACTATAGCCGATCCGCACATGCCTATCCCCTTCGAATATTGGTTGCATCACGGAATTTTCTACGCATTATTATGCGTGCGGATTACTTGTCATTCATCGAAATTTCAAAGTTAACTACACGCGCAAAATCAATCATTTCGCATTTTCCTTTCTTCCGACTTTACTATCATCCGTCATTGAATACCCCTATAGCGCAACAACATTTTTCATTGATATCATCTGCGTATTCATTTTTCTGACATTTTTTATCGCACCCTTACGCAATAGGATCAGGGTACTTTTTGTGATGTTTTGCTCGTTTGACAGGCCGGAAGATAGACCATTCACATTGATCTGGCTTTACACACAGTTTATCGCCAGCTACTTTATACTCATCCCGTTGCTGGCTTACTTCGAAAGCCGCGACATGCTACCGCTCGTCATGATCATCATTATTGCCAATGGCGTCGGTGACGGTCTGGCGGAACCCGTCGGGATAAGATTCGGCACAAGAAAATATACGACTTATGCGCTGTTTACCCAGCAAAAGTACGTTCGTAGTTATATGGGCAGCGCATGCGTATGGATAACGACGGTTATTGCCATACTGGCATTTCACCCCTATTTCAATTCCGCTCAGTTAGTCGCCGCACTACTGCTAATGCCGATCGTGATTACCTTAGCGGAAGCTTTTTCTCCTCATACCTGGGACAGCCCGCTCATCTATGCCACTGGAGGCATCTCATTGATCGGTATTTTTCATTATTTGTAATTCGATAATCGTCATTAAGCCACAGCGTGAATTATTTCGGATCGTACCGGATAGGAATACGTTAGAACGATGTTGGGATTCTCAATGTCATCCTCACTAACCGTGATGATTCTGATGACAGGTATTGATTCAAGACCCGCTACCTTGGTTGCCATGACACAACCACCTCAGTACGTCTTCTGCTCCAGTGTAATGCCCGTGATTTGAGCATATATAACTTCCGCCTTACGCGAGTTATGCATTTTTACCAGCCTCTTATTGAACGCAACTTAGCTTGCAATGACGTTGATAAATCAGCAAGCCCTTCGCCATTTGGCAAATAACGGATATGGCGTAAGTGGCGAAGGTCAAAAGGTATATCATGCTCAGATTGAGTTATTAGTATCACTTCTTTGCCTATTGCATGAGCAATGCCCGCCTCATAGAAAACATTAGGATTTTTTCCCGAGCAATCGCAAACCACAACCTTGGCTCTAGCAATGATGTTTACGATATCCTGAATTATTGCATGGTGCTCCCAAATATCATTTGCCCGTATGCAAGAAAAGCCTATTGAGGTTGTTGCTTGCTGCAGGGCTACGTATACAGGATTAAATCAGCACTAAAGGGCATCATTATAGAAACAAGGTTTTCATCCTGCGCGTATGCAGCTTCTAGAGAAAATACCTTTGGACTAACAACCCTTTTTTGTTGGTTCTGTAGTAGCAGCTTATATAAGTCAACATCACATACGCTCCAACATGTATGCGATAAACCGAAACGCCCTAGACGTAACTCAACCGAGTGGCCTTCCAACTCAGCGTTGGAGATTAGAAAAATACTATTATCAACTGCGTACTGAATTGATACCTCTGAGCGTCCGAACGTAACATTTATGATATGAGCCACTTTGGCAAATTATGGCCCACTCCCCCCCCGTTTCAGTAACTAAAAGTGCAGGATATTGTTTTAGTTTCTCTAGATTAAGTTGACCGTTTGAACAAAACCTACTGCCAACAGGATCGTCTTCTCTAATATAAAATCGGCTCGTTGACAATGTTCCACCAGAATCTGGCCACCCCTGATAAGCAACTAGCAAATGAAACATATTTCTATTCAATATTCCTATGGCTCATGGTTTTTTGTGCATAACTATATTTAGACGTTGCTAAATGATATAAATATTACGTCAGATGTAATAACTAGCTCTACAGAATTCATTCTATATCATTATTTTTTATAATATTTCTACTGTTTTTAGCTTCATCGCCGGAAGATATTAGATCCATTCCAAAAATTCCATACTTGCAAAGCATACCCTTCAACCTCAGTTTTATGCAATTGATATTAACATCCACCATAACCCAGCAAACCTGTTGAAAAACGTTTAGAATATGCCCCCCTTTGTTGCAACCATCATCCTCAGGTACCTACTTTGATTACAACCGCCAATATCACCATGCAATTCGGCGCCAAGCCGCTCTTTGAAAATGTTTCCGTAAAATTTGGTAACGGTAATCGCTATGGTTTGATTGGCGCCAATGGTTGCGGCAAATCGACATTCATGAAGATTCTAGGCCGAGATCTTGAACCCACTTCCGGTAATGTCGCGGTTGATAGCGGCGAGCGCGTGGGAAAGCTGCGCCAGGATCAATTCGCTTTTGAAGATTGTTTGGTGATTGATACGGTGATGATGGGACACGCGGAATTATGGCACATCAAGCAGGAACGTGACGCCATTTATGCCAACCCGGATGCCACCGAAGAAGAATATATGCATGCTGCCGAGCTTGAGTCGCAATTCGCCGAGCTGGATGGCTATTCGGCGGAGGCGCGCGCCGGAGAACTATTGCTTGGGGTGGGCATTCCCTCTGACCAGCATCAGGGATTGATGAGCGCGATTGCGCCGGGATTCAAGTTGCGCGTATTATTGGCACAGGCGTTATTTTCCAATCCGGATATCTTATTACTGGATGAACCCACCAATAATCTCGATATTAATACGATCCGCTGGCTGGAAGATGTCATCAATACCAGCAAAAACACCATCATCATCATCTCGCATGATCGGCATTTTCTGAACAGCGTGTGCACGCATATGGCTGATCTGGATTACGGTGAGCTACGAATCTATCCCGGCAACTATGATGACTATATGACTGCATCGACCCAGGTGCGCGAGCGCATGTTGGCGAATAATGCCAAGAAAAAAACACAAATTGCCGATTTGCAGTCGTTTGTCAGTCGTTTCTCCGCCAATGCGTCGAAAGCCAGACAGGCAACCAGTCGCGCACGGCAGATTGAGAAAATCAAACTGGAGGATGTCAAGCCATCCAGTCGCCAATATCCTTTTATCCGTTTTGAAGTGGATGACAGGGATAAACTGCATCGTCTGGCCGTTTCCATCAAAGCAATCAGCAAGAGTTTCCCTGGATTGGATAAACCCCTATTCGATTGCTTAAGCCTTGACATCGAAGCTGGCGAAAAAGTCGCCATCATTGGCCCCAACGGCATCGGAAAAACCACGCTGCTACGATGCCTTGCCGGTGATCTGATGCCGGATTCCGGTGAGATCAAATGGCCCGATAAGGCGCGCCGTGGCTATTATGCGCAAGATCATGCGGCTGATTTTGAAGAAGAATTGCCATTGACCGAATGGATGGATCAATGGCGACAAGGTAATGATGACGATCAAACGATACGCGGCACCTTGGGTCGGTTACTATTCTCAGGCGATGACATCAAAAAATCCACCCGTGTGATTTCCGGTGGAGAAAAGGGGCGCATGCTTTTTGGCAAGTTGATTCTGCGAAAACCGAATATTATGCTGATGGATGAGCCGACCAATCATCTGGACATGGAATCCATCGAATCACTGAATAGCGCACTGGAGAAATTTACCGGTACCTTGGTTTTTATTTCACACGACCGTGAATTCGTCTCTTCACTGGCGACGCGGATTCTTGAAATGAAGCCGGATGGCATTAATGACTTCAAAGGTAATTATGAAGATTATCTGAGATCACAGGGGATTGATTAATTTACGATACATTCCAATTTCTCATTGGTTTTCCATATTTGTCTTGTAGATAGCCCTTCGCTTGTGCGCGAAGATCTCAGACGAATTAACCACAAAAAAACTTAATCAAGTGACTATGAAGTGAAAATTTAAGAAATGAAGTTACAGCTAGTGCAAGAAACATAAAAAGAAGAATAAGAATAAACAACATATCACCAGCCCCATGAAATCCAGCAGTGACATTTCTATGAACCTCCCTCCATTGCGGCGGGAAATAATCATCAATTAGGTATTTCCTGAGAATGTTGATGCGGGATGAATACAATAATAAGTAATATAGAAAAAAAATAAAAACAAAAAATGCAAACATTAACAACGGAAAAATGTATAGGGATGCGCTCTGTGACTCATCTTTCGTTGCCATGACTCCGGCAATAAAGAAACCCATAATAGTGATATACCAAGATACGCACTTGTGATGGAATTCTTTGTAATACTTTTCCATATCCTCCACAGATTTACGATCGGCATTCTTTTTATGGTTTTCGAACATAGGCTATTAATTATTTAACCATGATTAAACTTCCAGAGTTCAGTAATCCTTCATAGCACTTGTCAATGCTGATAAAGGCATGCCCATTAAACTTTATCATATCAAACTTCATCAACCCCACAATAAGCACCAATACAATTCGCAACGATCAGTCACTATACTTCCATCACAATATGATATTTCGCGCAATCAATCGAACGGAATTCTAATTTCTGATAAAGCCGTAAGCGCCTTGATTGGCATGCAGAACTCTCAGGCACAGTGGTAAATAGTGTATGTGCGCTCTGATGATCAATCACCTAATCATTTCGGCGCCATGCCTTCACGAACAAGCCCAATTCCTCGTTATCATCCTAGTCACTGAACTCTTCAGAAAAACAGTTCCAGCCGTAAGACTTTGTGAATCATCCTGCTGCGATGATTCCAGTTCATGCATGCATGAGACAAGCAGAATCACGCTTTACTCAAAAAACTACAGTACGATTTGCCGCCGTTATTAGGGAAATTCGAAACGATCAATGATGAAATGTGAATACCTGAATCGCACACACAAAGACAGGAAAAATTCCATTGATGACATACATTATTCGACGCAGGGAGGCCAATTTTTTGGGAACCGCCTGTTCTTACTGAAAAAAGGTGGTCAGCGTTTTGTGGAAGTTTTACTGATCGGATAAAATTTTTGAAGTTGCGCAAAAATCGGCTGTTAGCTTAGTGCAACCACGACGCCATTACTACCCACGCTGCTTCTTGTCGTTCTCAATCAACGCATACGCGGAATGGTTATGAATTGACTCAAAATTCTCCGACTCCACAACATACGCATCAATCCGTTCATCATGATTCAGCACTTCCGCAATATCTCTTACGATATCCTCAACAAACTTTGGATTATCGTATGCCTTCTCGGTCACATATTTTTCATCTGGCCTTTTCAGCAAACCGTAAAGCTCGCATGATGCATTATTCTCAGCAATCTGGATAATATCTTCAATCCACACAAAACTATTAGTACGCACAGAGATGGTGACATGCGAACGTTGATTATGCGCGCCATAATTGGATATCTTCTTGGAGCAAGGGCATAGGCTGGTGACAGGAACGATGACTTTCATGGTAAATAGATATTCACCGTTTTTAATCTCGCCTATGAATGTCACTTCATAATCCAGTAAGCTTTTAACTTGTGAAACAGGCGCCGACTTATTGATGAAATAGGGAAAAGTCATTTCGATATGACCAGAATCCGTCTCCAGCTTTGTAATCATCTCCTGTAAGATGATTTGAAATGACTCTACCGAGATTTCCCGCTCGTGACTATTGAGGATCTCAACAAAGCGAGACATGTGCGTGCCTTTGAAATTATGTGGCAAATTAACATACATGTTAAAAACCGCCACAGTATGTTGCACACCATCATCTTTATCGGCCACAACCACAGGGTGACGGATCGCCTTAATCCCAACTCGATCTATTGCTATGCGCCGGGTGTCCAATGAGCTCTGCACATCGGCGATTGGCATATCTATCTGTTTATTCATATTCCCTCCTGTACGACCAAGTGTTCCTGCTAACAGCAAATCAAGCAACTGATCGATTGTAATGATTATTCAGGCAATACTGCTCGTACTGATTTGATAATGCCGCCGCTGTCTAATCCGCAGTCTGCGAGCATCTGCGCATGATCGCCCTGTTCAATAAAAATATCCGGCAATCCAAGTTGCAGCAATCTGACTTGGATCTGCTGGCTGCTAAGCGATTCTATAACAGCACTGCCAGCACCTCCCATCACGGTATTTTCTTCCACCGTCACCAACAAATCATGACTGGCAGCCAGCGATGCCACAAGATCATCATCCAGCGGTTTAATAAAACGCATATTCACCACTGTGGCATTCAGTTCATCTCCTGCAGCTAAGCAAGGTGTCAACATGCTGCCAAAAGCCAACAAAGCAATTTTTTCCCCTTGACGTCGGATCTCTCCCCGTCCTATAGGCAATGCCTGCATGTCCTTTTGAGCCTGTACACCCGCACCAGTTCCCCTGGGATAGCGAACGGCCGTTGGCGTGTCCAGTTTAAAGGCCGTATACAACATTTGCCTGCATTCATTTTCATCTGCAGGCGCCATCACAGTCAGGTTCGGAATACAGCGCAAATAGGTTAAATCAAAACTGCCCGCATGCGTTGGCCCATCTGCCCCGACCAAACCAGCCCGATCGATGGCAAATATCACAGGCAAGTTCTGGATCGCCACATCATGAATCAATTGATCATAGGCGCGCTGCAGAAAGGTTGAATAAATCGCCACAACTGGTTTTAAGCCATCGCATGCTGCACCTGCCGCGAATGTGACAGCATGTTGCTCAGCTATGCCCACGTCAAAATAGCGTTCGGGATACTCTTGAGAGAAACGGACTAACCCTGAGCCTTCCCGCATTGCTGGCGTCACGCCGATCAAACGAGAATCCTGCGCCGCCATATCACATAACCAATCGCCAAAAATTTGTGTATAGGTGGGTTTGCCATTTGCTTTAGCCACAATCCCTTTTTTCGGATCAAACTTCCCCACACCGTGATACAAAATGGGGTCTTCTTCCGCAACCTTGTAGCCCGCGCCTTTACGAGTTACTACATGCAGAAACTGCGGGCCCTCCAGTTGCTTGATATTTCTCAGGGTAGTAATCAATACATCCAAATCATGGCCATCGATCGGCCCAATATAATTAAACCCGAATTCCTCAAATAAAGTACCCGGTGTTACCATACCTTTGACATGCTCCTCGGCACGCTTGGCCAATTCCAGAACAGTCGGAACAACCCCCAATACTTTCTCACCTGCACGCCGCGCGGTTGCATAAAATCGTCCTGACATCAGCTTGGCCAGATAATTATTAAGCGCTCCTACCGGGCGGGATATTGACATGTCATTGTCATTCAGGATAACCAGTAAATTCGCATCCATCACGCCAGCGTTATTCAGCGCTTCAAATGCCATACCTGCGCTCATGGCACCATCGCCAATAATCGCGATAGCTCGCCGATCAGTCCGATTTAATTGCGCAGCAACCGCCATACCCAACGCAGCACTGATCGAAGTACTCGAATGCGCAGTACCGAATGCATCGTATTCACTTTCATCTCGACGTGGGAAACCAGCCAACCCATCTTGCATGCGTAATTTATTCATGCCATTGCGACGACCCGTCAAAATTTTATGCGCATACGTCTGATGCCCTACATCCCAAACCAATTGATCATGAGGTGTATTAAACACGTAATGTAAGGCAATAGTTAATTCAACCGTACCTAAGTTGGAAGATAGGTGCCCACCCGTTTTTGCGACTGAATCTATCAAGAAACCTCGTAATTCTTTAGCAAACTGCGATAACTTCTTTTGCTCTAATTCGCGTAATTGGAAGGGTAAGTTAATGGTATCTAACAATGGATACATTCAATGCCTGAAAATAGAAAATGTAGAAAAAATTCTTGGAATCAGAATTCACGTTTAATTATAAAATCAGTTACCTGGCGCAATCTTAACGCAGCTTCATTAAAACCATCCAAAGCCTGATAAGCATCCTGCTGCAGTTTTTCAGCCAGCCCACGCGCTTGACTAATGCCCAGAATACTGACATAAGTTGGTTTATTATGCTCAGCATCCTTTCCAGCGGTTTTTCCTAATGTCGCCGTTGTTGCCTCTGTATCCAGCAAATCATCAACCACTTGGAATGCCAGACCGACACATTTAGCAAAATGATCCAACCTAGCCAATTGTTCGCTGCTCAAACAGCTATTGCACCGCGCACCCAACATCACGGCAGCACGAATCAATGCGCCGGTTTTATGGATATGCATAAATTCCAGTTCTGGCAAACTCAGCATCTTACCGACACTATCCAGATCAAATGCCTGTCCTCCAGCCATACCACGAGAACCCGATGCCAACGCCAACTGCGCGATCATCTCCAGTTGCGTCCCAGGCACATCCGCCAGAGGCTTTTCCGCCAACAATTCAAATGCAAGCGTTTGCAGACTATCGCCTGTCAACAACGCAGTGGCTTCATCATATTCGATATGACAGGTGGGTTTTCCTCGACGTAAAATATCGTCATCCATGCAAGGTAAATCATCATGCACCAAAGAATAAGCATGAATCAGCTCCACTGCAGCAGCTACAATCGTTACACGCTCAAAATCAGCGCCGGCAAGCTCGCCCGCCGCAAATGATAATAATGGACGCACCCGCTTTCCACCACCCAGCACCGAATAGCGCATGGCTTTATGCAACCGTTCAGGAACACAATCGGTAGCCGGCAATCTCGCTTCCAAAAATGTTTCGATACGCGCCTGACAGCTACTCGCCCAATTTTGGAAATCAGGACTCATCGCTATCAGATCGAGTAAAGTTTTTTAACTTCCCAGCTTCAAGCACACGCACTTGCTGCTGCGCATTTTGCAATTTATCCTGGCAATATTGCAACAACTCTGCGCCGCGCTGATAAGCTAAAAGTGAAGCTTCCAGTGACATCTGCCCGGCTTCCATAGCCACTACTATTTTTTCAAGTTCAGCCGATGCAGCCTCAAAACTTTCGGGTTGAGATGAAGTGGCATTACTACTACTAGGCTTTTTGGGTACCATAACAAGATTGATATAATTTAGGCGCTTATCTTCCGCGATTACAAAACTAGTAAAAATAACGCAATTAGCACTATTAGGTCAATGCAAATTTTGGGCTTACAACAAATATCACTGTTATAGGTTAACAATAACCAGCTGAGAAACCCAATGAACTGCTAGCATGAAGAATAGCCATTACTTTGTCAAAAACTAAAATTCACCTCTAGAAGCTTGATAAACTCCTGGTTTCGCGCTCGAACAAGAATAACTGACTGATATAAGAGTTCGTTAATCAACTATTCAACGAAGATCCTATAAATTGAGCTGAGTGCGCTTAATATCGCAGCGCAAAGGTGAAAATTAAATGAAAAAAATTGGCATTTGAACGATTGCTGCTCATCAGACACATTTTCGATAGGGAGCAACTAATTCGGCAATACTTGTTAAAACGGAATACGTGAAAATGCCCATATTGATCCATGTGCCTTACTATGGCAAGATACGACGGTATATTGCTTCAACACAGAAATATTTTATCTAATACATTTATTAACTAGAAACTAGGGACGACTTTGAACGAATATATTGATCAAATCTCCGGATATTTTGAAACTGTCCCACTATGGCCTTTTGTATTATTTGGCTTATTGGGGATAGTAGCCATTATGGTAGATATTGTTAACCGTAAGCGCCGCGCTTTGGCCGTCGATAATTTCCGTTATACCTTTGAAAAAGAGTTGGCCGATATGTACCCAGAGCACAAACGGTGGCCAAAAAATATTAACCATTACCTCACATCCCGTTTACCGGAAATGCATCAAAATTTTGAGGTACTCCGCGTTTTCATTCCACAGGATAACTTACGCGAATACAACATAGATTGGAACAATTTCCGTGATTTCTGTCGCGATATTACCGATGAAAAAATTGCCATAGCTGAGCAAAGAGCAACTGAAAACAATCAATCCGCCAAGCAGGAATCCGATCCAAAAGAAATTTTTCAGAAGCTAATTTCAAAACTATTAAAACATACTGAATTATAATAATATTTCCTTAGCCTCCAATCAAAATAGCAAAAAACTGTCATAGTTAATTCTTCACAGCATAATTATCAAAACAACGCTTACTATGTACCATGATTAAACACGATAAACCGGGCAATCCCAGAGTGACGGTGCGACCGGTGGTGACATATCGTGACATGAGTAAGTTTATTGATGTGCCCTGGCACATATACGCTAATGACCCGATGTGGGTGCCGCCATTGCGTTTGGAACGACGCTTTCATTTTTCTCGTTACAACCCTTTTTTTAAACATGGCGAATGGCAAGCCTGGGTAGCATTTCAAGACGATCGACCTGTTGGGCGTATCAGCGCACAAATCGATTCATTACACCAGGAACGCTACGGCACAGACAGCGGTCACTTCGGTTTGATGGAATGTATCGACAATTCGGAAGTATTTGCTGCGTTGATACTTAACGCGGAAGCATGGTTAGCTTCCCGGAAAATTCGGCGTATCAGCGGCCCGTTTAATCTTTCGATAAATCAAGAATGCGGCATATTGGTGGATGGATTCGATACGCCGCCTGTGATCATGATGCCGCACTCAGCACGCTGGTATGACCGTTTACTGGCGGAGCAGGAATATCATCCAGTAAAAGATTTATTGGCTTACCGCGTCAGGGTTGATTTTGAAATACCACGCGTGATGCAGATGTTGATTAATCGATTTTCCTCGAAAATTACAATACGCACAATACAACGCCATAAATTTGATGAAGAAATGGAAGTGCTGCGTGATATCTTCAACGACGCCTGGTCTGAAAACTGGGGGTTTATTCCATTTACGCAAGAAGAATTTGCCGAATTGGGAAGTAGTCTGCGCCTGCTGGTATCAGACGAATTCCTCCAAATTGCCGAGGTCAATGGCAAACCTGCGGCATTTATGGTGGGGTTACCCAATCTTAACGAAGTTTTAGCTAAATTGAACGGAAGCTTGTTTCCGTTCGGCTGGCTCAAGATCATCAAAAGTATTAGAAACCATGAGATTCGTTCAGGCCGTATACCGCTGATGGGCGTACGTAAACAGTTTCACAATACACCCATTGGTCTGGCATTAGCTTGTTTGGTCATCGACGCGCCCCGACAGGCTACTATTGCCCGTGGCATTCAGGAGGTTGAAATGTCATGGATACTGGAAGATAACATGGCAATGCGCAACATTCTCGACACTATTGGTAGTAAGCAGCACAAACGCTATCGTATCTACCAAAAAATATTATGAGTAATGCACCCAATCCGACATCGCAGCAATTTGTCGCGCTGGTTCTAGCCGCTGACCGTACCGGCAAGGACCCTATCACGCAACATACTGGCGCAGCCTGCAAAGCCTTTGCGCCGGTTGATGGCATTCCGATGATTATCCGTGTTCTGGATACGCTGATGGCTTGTGAGCAAATCTCCACCATCATTTTATGCGGCCCACCGGAATCATTACACGTCCATTGCCCGGAATTAAAACAGCGCATCGCTTCAGGGCAAGTAAGCTGGCTCCCCAATCTGGACTCCCCCAGCCGCAGCACTGAGAGTGGCCTGAGTCAAGTACCTAGCGACACACCGGTATTATTAACCACTGCCGACCACGCTCTGCTCACACCCAGCATTGTGCAGAATTTCTTGCAAAGATCACTAGCAGCAAAAAGTGATGCCACAGTCGGCGCAATCAATCAAAACATTATTGCGGCTGCATTCCCAAATTCCAAGCGCACTGTAATTCGTCTACGAGACGGTGGATTTTGTGGCTGCAATCTATTTACTTTCAAACCATCAGGTCGTCCCATAGTCAAATTCTGGCGCAAAGCAGAAGATTTACGTAAATACCCATGGCGCTTAATTGCACAGGTACTGGGATTGAAAACGGTATTGTCTTATTTATTCGGATCCTTAACCTTGCACCAGGCCTTAACAGCCGTATCGGAAAAATCAGGAGTAAGCATACAAGCAATTATGCAGGATGACCCACGCGCAGGAGTAGACGTGGATAAAGTCGAAGACTTAGCGCTAGCTGAATCGATACTCAAAGCAGATTCATGAAATTAATCGAGCGCTACATTGCACGGGAAATAATGCTACCGTTCACGGTAGTCATTCTCATTCTGATCGGATTGTTCGCCAGTTTCAGCAGCGCCAGGCTTCTAGCTGGAGCCGTCACAGAAACATTAGGAATCGCCGGTTTAATTAAACTGGTTTTTTTAAAAACTCTAATCGCATTGGAAGTGCTAATCCCCATTGCTCTCTACATTTCAGTCATTATTGGCTTAGGCAGACTCAACAAAGATCAAGAACTGAATGTTATCCGTTCAGTAGGTATCAGCGGCAATCGTATCGTTCTTGCAGTACTGACCGTTGCTATACCGATTGGTATCATCAGCGGCATGCTGTCATCGTATGTTCGTCCTTGGGCCTACGGAGAAAGTTATGTCCTCGACGCACAAGCCGAGGCGGAACTCAACACTAACCGGTTCCAAGCCGGACGGTTTTATGGTAGCGAAAAAAGTGGCAGAGTCATTTATGTGCGTAATAAAGATGATAGCAATAAACAAATGCAAAATATTTTTCACTACATCAAGAAACCTGATGTCAGTGAAATCGTCATTGCTAAGCAAGCTCGACAGATTAAACCAACAACTGAAGACGATAGACCGCACATTCAGTTATCAGAGGGCGTCATTTACCAATTAACCAACACGGCCAGCACTGATGATGTCATTCAGTTCAGAAAATTGATGTATTTCATCGATAATGATTTTGTTATGAATTACCGGCGCAAAGCAGCCGCGACAAGAACACTGTGGGAGTCCGATCTGCCGCGTGATATCGCAGAGTTACAATGGCGTATCTCACGTCCGCTGGCTACCATACTACTGGCACTGATTGCCTTAACTTTTATTCGCGCCGCTGCTCCACGTCAAGATAAAACGGAGAAAACCTATCTCATTGCTGCTTTGATTTTCGCCGCATACTACAATCTAAGCGGGTTAGCAAAAACCTGGGTTGAACAAGAAACTGTTGGCAGCATACCCGGTGTATGGTGGCTAGAGCTGCTCATGCTTCTTGCGCTTATCCTTTATGCCCTGATTGTTAGACAAAAACAATTATCGCGCCCGGAATAATGATTTATCGATATATCTCAATTCAAGTTTTTATCGGCTTCTTGATTGCCATCGCTGTATTATTGCCGCTTTTCAGTTTCTTTGACTTACTGGAGGAATTAGATGATGTAGGTAGAGGCACTTATCGTATTAGTGATGCATTTCTCTATACCGCTATGCTGTTGCCACGCAGATTTATTCAGATCGCCCCTTTCGTGGCTTTATTAGGCACTGTCTCGGCACTTGGAAAACTAGCGATACATTCAGAATTGATTGCCATGCGAGTTGCTGGACTTTCTCCCTGGCGCATTAGCATCGCACCTTTAAGTATCGGTATTTTACTCTTGCTGGGCGTTGCCATTTTAGAACAATTTGTTGCACCGCAACTACAACAAAAAGCAATTACTTATCGAGCTATTGCACTGGAACAAAGTGCTGAACTCGGCGGAAACCTGGGAATCTGGACCCGCAATGAGAAGAATATTCTGCGCATCGGTCAAATCATCCACAATAAAAAAGCAGCCGATATTGAAATCTTGCAACTGGATCAAGAGGATTTTTTAGCCGCACATATCCAGGCTCAAACCGCAGAGATTGTTGACAATGAAACCTGGGAACTTAGCAATGTTATTGTCAGAACTTTCGAAAACAACCAAATCTCGGCCATTCGTCATAACACTTTAAACTGGGCTTCTTTTGTCAGCCCGGAAGACATCGCCACACTGACCAAACCACCAGAAAGTCTGTCGCCACTTGAGTTGTTCCGGCATGTTGAATTTCTTCGCAGCACCGGCCAGGACGCAGATTCTTACGCACTAGCACTATGGCGGAAAATCGGTAGTGTGCTAATGACCATCGCAATGCTGTTATTATCCATTCCTTTTGTTTTCGGATCGATTCGCAGCGGTTTAAGTAACAAACTAGTATTTGCTTCGTTGATTGGTATTGCAGTTTATTTAATCGATCAAATTATTGCAAATACGGGGCTGATATTGCAATTAAACCCAGCGCTGATTGCATTGGCGCCTGGTTTTACTATGATTATGGTAGCAAATCTATGGCTACGTAAAACTCATTGATCCAAAAACTTTAGTAGAAAACAGCACACCAAGATGCAATCTTAAGACTACACAAATACGAAAAAATGGGACACTTTGCGGTAATAGGTTTGGGTCGGTTTGGTTCAGCGGCATCGCTGGAATTAATGCGCCTTGGTCATTCAGTAATAGGCGTGGATATTAACGCGAAAATTGTGAATCAAATAGCAGATCAATTGACCCTTGCCGCAGTAGCAGACGCAACGGACGAACACGCGCTTAAGGATATGAACATAATAACCTGTGATGCCGCACTGGTAGCAATTGGAGAAAGTCTGGAAGCCAGCATATTGTGTGTACTGCTGCTCAAAAGCATGGACATCAAAGAAATTTGGGTCAAAGCCACTTCAAAACCACACCATACCATACTCTCCAGAATCGGAGTTTCCCGAATCATCCATCCTGAAGAAGAAATAGGCATGAAAGTGGCTCAATCGCTCAGTTACCCTATGGTAAACCAGTACATGCCGATTGGTCATAGTTTATATGTAGTTGAAATTAAAATAACTGAGCAATGTAAGGGCATATCAATTACAGAATTGCTAAGAGGAGTTAAAGACTCTATCGATCCTTTATTCGTGCGGCGAAAAAAAACCATCTTTAAGCTGATTGAACCGAGCTTTATCTTGGAAACAGATGACTCTCTCGTATTAGCAGGATCATTAAATGCGCTTAAAACAATCGCACCAAGGCTAGCTTAATCATGAAACTATGGGACCCCCATGTTTCGCCTTACAAAATATCTGCAGCAAAAAAATACGTATTTAACATTAGTCCTCCAGCTGCTCTATTTTTCGGATTCATTTTGCTCATCGCAATCGGCTCCCTACTACTAAAACTACCATTCGCTACGCATGCTGAAACCAGTTGGTTACAGTCTATATTTACTGCAACTTCAGCAGTGACAGTTACGGGTTTGGTAGTTCTCGATACAGGCACCCATTTTACGTTATTTGGCCAAATCGTCATTGCACTGCTGATTCAAGTAGGAGGACTGAGCTTCATGACTTTTGCAATTGTTGCGGTATTAAGTTTAGGTACAAAACTTGGAATTGGCCAACAAATGATTGCGCAAGAAGCATTTAATCAAACCAGTCTGGAAAAAGTTGCTCACACTGCGAAATATGTATTGATTTACTCTTTGTTAATCGAATTAGTCGGGTTTATATTGCTAGCTGTAATTTGGATAGATGACTTGGGACTAGGCAAAGCTGCCTACCATGCATTTTTTTATACAATCTCAGCATTTAATAATGCTGGCTTTGCGCTAAATAGTAATAGTCTTATGCTTTATTTTGACAATTTATCGGTCAACTTAGTAATCACCGCACTTTTTATTATTGGCGGCATTGGTTTTCTGGTATTGATAGATATCAAAACACAAAAGAAGTGGCATAAGCTAAGCGTGAATAGCAAAATTGTATTAATCAGCACATTAATTATAAATTTCTCTGGATTTGTACTTATCTGGATTCTCGAAGCTCAAAACCCAGCAACATTAGGCCATTTGTCTATCACCGATCAAGCAATAGCCTCTTGGTTTCAGGCGGTAACACCTCGGACAGCAGGTTTTAATACCCTAGCTATCGAAGACTTGACTAATGCCACAACAACACTGATGATCTTGTTAATGTTTATCGGCGGGGGCTCATTAAGCACCGCCAGTGGACTTAAAATAGGTACATTTGTGGTCTTAATAATGGCCACTTATACCTTCCTGCGTCGTAGAGATGAGGTGGTTATATTGCAACGTACTATACCGCAACGACAGGTCATGAAAGCGTTAGCACTAGCAATTGTATCTATTATCATAATATTTATTGGAATTTTTATATTGACTGCAATTGAAAAAGCACCGTTTATTGACATTGCTTTCGAGGCAGTATCCGCACTCAGCACTGTAGGTTTATCCAGAGGACTAACCGCTCAGTTGAGCCTGGGAGGGCAGATATTGATTATATTTATGATGATCGTTGGTCGTGTAGGACCACTAACTTTCGCGTATTTTCTAGCCACTCCGAAGAAAAAACATATTAAATATGCCAATGCAGATATACAGGTAGGCTAATTCTATTGATCAAGAATAATTTTTGATCCGTTGGCGACCAAAAAACATTTAGCTGAAAGATACTTATAAACATACAACCCAATAACTATTACACCACACCATATGCCGATTTCAACCTATATTCATATTTTCGGTGACAATCAAATAACCATTTGGGGATTAACAGGGCGCGAACGTTTGCAACGCATGCTGAAAGCACACGAACAAGTCACTCTTGTCGATGATGTCGAGAAAATCCCCATGCATGCCAATGCATTATTCCTGAATGCCAACTTCCTGTTTGATGCACGCGTGCTTTCGGCATTGCTCGGACTGGATAAGAGAATCGCTTTATACAGTGAAGAAGGCTGCCCGGCTGCGATACGCACCGATGGTAACCAGGCATCGCGGTTACTTAAAAATCTTAACAATAACAAAAGTCAAAATTATAAATTCGTGTTGCTGACCATGCCACGAATTGATTTAAATGATTTGAAAATTGACTTTCAACAGAATCTAAAAAAGAAAGACCCACCGTACATACTGTCTATCAGCGAGGAGAATCGCTCATTACTGGAAAAAGAACTATTCTCCGGATCATACAAAGGTGTCACCGATCTCGTTACTAAATGGATTTGGCCATTACCGGCATACTGGACTACACATTTTTGCGTGCGCCGGGGCTGGCAACCTAATCACGTAACGTATCTCAGCATCGTACTTGCCATTCTAACCGGGCTGGCATTCTGGGCGGGGTTCTTCGGCATTGGATTGTTGATGGGATGGCTCATGACTTTCCTCGATACAGTCGATGGAAAATTGGCACGGGTCACAGTCACTTCAAGCCGTATTGGAGACGTCCTGGATCACGGCCTGGATATTGTCCATCCACCGTTATGGTACCTGGCATGGGGAGCGGGATTAGCGGGGACACAAACAGCTATTCCCGGTCTGGAAATTTTCATGGCACTGATGTTTCTAGGTTATATCGGCGGACGATTGTGCGAAGGCACCTTTCAACTATGGTTAGCGCCGTTTGATATGTTTATCTGGCAAAAACTGGATTCATTTAATCGCTTGATTACAGCCCGACGCAACCCCAATCTACTCTTTCTTAGCTATGGTTGGTGGGTTGATCGTCCGGATATCGGATTGTACCTGGTCGTGTTCTGGCACTTGATTTCGACCGTGTTTCTCGCATGGCGCGTGCTAATAGCTTGGCGAACCAAAAATGCAGAAGGAACACTGAAATCCTGGTTACAGGATGTCGATCCAACACGTGACCGGGAAATACTCGCTGTCAGAATTTTTACGCGCGCCCCGATTGATCTCAGGAAACCGTTCCCGCTATCCTGAAATTTAACGACTTACAACAACACTTGATGACTTTACAATCGCGGATTGATCGCATAACAGCCGGAACAGCCAAGGTCGGTTGCCTACTTAACCCTATGGGCGGTCAAGTACGTAAACACAGCCTAGCCATCCGGCAAGCATTGGAGACAATACCAAGTATTCTCATATA
Organism: uncultured Nitrosomonas sp.; assembly: GCF_902826915.1. Lineage (GTDB taxonomy): Bacteria > Pseudomonadota > Gammaproteobacteria > Burkholderiales > Nitrosomonadaceae > Nitrosomonas. The sequence goes on along the minus strand of NZ_CADEGP010000011.1, from coordinate 27,252 downwards.
TGAAGCCAGCGATGCTCCCGGTTTTAAAACTGCGATTAATCAGTTCATCCGAGTAAAAATAGACTTGCTGATCATCGTTGCAGGAGACGGCACCACACACGCTATTTTCGGTCATCTATTCACGTCACTGCCACCTGAACAATGGCCACTCATCATGATTGTTCCTGGCGGAACCACCAACATGACACCGCTGGATCTTGGAGTCCGTGGTAAACCGGAAAAAATCATCCGGCAATTGCATGACTATCTGCTCGAACCAACCGTGCCCAAACTGGTACAACGCCCGGTGTTGCGTATCGAGCAAACAGGAACAAACCCCATTTACGGCATGTTCTTTGCCGCTGGACTGGTCGCACGCGGCGTCAAATTTTCGCGCAGCTCGGTAAAGCAAATCGGAATCACCGGTAGCATTTTTACCTTCCTGATTATGCTACGATCCCTTGTCGGCATCATTACCGGAATGATACTAGGCCGCCAGCAAAAGGAGTGGATGCCTGTCAAAATGACAATGACGGAAGCAAATGGTCGGATTCACCAGGGCACCTATTTATTTGCACTCGTCAGTGCATTGGACTGTCTGTTGCTCAATATCCGTCCCTATTGGGGCGAAGAATCAGAACCACTCCATGCAACATGGGTTGATCAGCAATCCAAGCGCTTGTGGCGATCATTGTGGCCGCTACTTTCGGGTGGAGGGAAGGTGCTACAGGAAAAAGATGGCTACTATAGCCATAACACCTCCGCTTTGACTGTACACATGAATGATGAATACATTGTGGACGGCGAATTGTATCAATCAATCAATACACAGAATCCCCTGCGAATTACCGCAACTAATCCCATTACATTTTTAGTACTCAAGGACACCGCTAGCACCATGATCTCTTCTACACCACTGTCCACCCAACAACTACCCATTCGGCTGATTAACGAAGTTTCTTGGGAAAACAACAAGGAAACATCACCTGATCTTGTACCTTTGATAGATTCCCTTACGATGCGTTTCGGTAAATCACTGGATGCCGTAATGCTTTATGGATCCTGCCTGCATTCCGCTGTCAGTCTGGACGAAGGTATTGTCGATTTGTATGTCATCGTTAACAGCTACTACCAAGCTTATCCCGAGCGATATTTAGCCAATTTAAACACTTGGCTGGCACCCAATGTTTTTTATCTCGAAGTACCGTATCAAGAACGCACATTACGCGCCAAATACGCCGTTATTTCAACCAAGGATTTCGAACGTGGCGCGCAATTCTGGTTTCATCCGTATATCTGGGCGCGCTTCGCGCAGCCATCGAGAATGCTGTATTTTCGTGATGATGCCGTACGGGAACGTCTCTATGTAGCACAAGCCCATGCTGTGATTAATTTCCTGAAATCAGGTGTCGTAACGATCGACGCTGGCATCATTAATGTTGAAGAAATTTGGACTCGCTGCCTGATGCTCACCTATGCAGCTGAATTACGTGCTGAGCGGGAGACACGCGCACGCCATCTGGCCCAAACTAACCTGGATGCATTTACCCGTCTGACCGATGTCGCGAGCCCCATGCTGGAAGGAATATTAGAAAAACAAGACAATGGGAAATATCGCTGTCTAACCACACCAGAAATGCAGCAACGGGCGTTATGGCATTGGCGTTGGCGTCGCTGGCAGGGAAGAATCCTTTCCATCCTGCGCTTATCCAAAGCTACACTAACATTTAGTAATAGCGTAGATTATGCCGCATGGAAAATTGAACGGCATACCGGTGTGCGCGTGGAAGTCACGCCGAAATTACGCCGCCATCCTATTCTGTGGGGCTTAAAGGTAGCCTGGCAGTTATTAAGACGCGGCGTGGTACGCTAGAAAGATTAATCACCCGCTGCGCTGTATATACTCACAAACTGGACTTTCTTAGGGAGATATTTATGAATCATTTAAATCGCTTATTCTTACTTCCGGTTCTCTTGCTGCTGACCGCTTGCACCACGATGTATCTCGAAGGCTTGGAAAAAGTCGGCATTCCCAAACGGGACGTCATGGTCTATCGAGTTGAGAAAGCGCGTGACACGCAAGAGGAAACCAAGGAGCAGTTCAAGTCCGCCTTAGAACAATTCACCGCCGCCACCAACTTTCAAGGCGGCGATCTCGAAGCCACTTATAACAAGCTGAATGATGCCTATGAAGACAGCGTGAGCAAAGCCGAGGAAGTTAACAGTCGCATTGCTGATATTGAAAGCGTTTCTGAAGCATTATTTACCGAATGGAAACAAGAAATCACGCAATACAGCAATGCATCAATGAAACAAAGCAGCCAAAAAAAACTCGACACCACGCAAGCGCATTACCACCAATTAATTGCCTCGATGAAACAAGCCGAGGCCAAGATTGAACCAATCCTGCGCGTTTTCCAGGATCAAGTCATGTTCCTCAAGCATAATTTGAATGCACGCGCGATTGCCTCACTCAAGAATGAACTGGGCACGATTAAGTCTGATGTATCCGCACTCATTGCTTCGATGGAACGATCGATCAATGAAGCCAACGCGTTTATCAGCACGATGGAAAAATAAATCATCTCAGGAAACTTCGGAATAGCTCATCAGGTACTGTTCCGACACTCCCAGCAATCAGGAAACACCAGTGGCTTTAAAACCAACCATTTATAAATTCAAGATTGCACTAACGGATCTCAATCGCAATTACTACGACACGCTCAACCTGACCATCGCCCAGCACCCATCCGAAACACTTGAACGTATGATGGCGCGCATGCTCGCATTTTGCATTAATGCCCAGGAGTCGCTCGCGCTTACTAAAGGATTAAGCACCGCGGAAGAACCTGATCTATGGGCACATACTCCGGATGGCCGAATTGCATTGTGGATCGACATCGGCGAGCCTGCCCCGGATCGAATCAAAAAAGCTACGCGGCTCGCTCAGACTGTCAAAGTATACAGTTTTAACTCCAAATCGAATGTGTGGTGGACACAAGAACAAGCCAAATTTAATGCATTGACGGCAGCTATTTTCCAGTTTCAATGGCACAACATCCAAACCCTGGCAAAACTAGCGCAACGAACAATGGATATCTCTGTCACGATTTTCGAGGAATCTGCTTATATAGCTACAGAATCGGGTGAATGTGAAGTGGACTGGGTATCGTTAAGCGTTAATTGATTCTTTAATGCGACTCAACTCTTGAGATTGAATTATCCTTCAATTCCCAATATCTGAGTTAGATCAGCTTCAGAAATGCCGCCCTGGCTTGTCAGTCACTTCATATTTTCAAGATACTCTTTGAGTACCACAGCATGATTATGCTCCGTATCCTTCGCACCGTATACGAGTGTAACCACCACATTATGGCGCACGTGCCCGACAAGTTGCTCAACCGCCTCCGTGTTATGACAAAGTTCCAGAAAATAACGATCTCGAAATTCGATCCATTTCAATGGATCGTGACTAAACCACTTGCGAAGAGGAGTGCTTGGCGCCACTTCCTTAAGCCATAAATCAATATGTGCCAAGTACTTGGAAACTCCTCGCGGCCAAAGCCGATCCACAAGGATTCGAAATCCATCGCTTGGCGCGAATGGTTCGTATGCTCGTTTAAGCAGGATAGTCACTAGTTTACCAAAGTAAATTGGTAGCAAGAAAAATGATCGAATTGAGTAAACTAACATTTGTTTTGATTAAAGCCTACTCAATCAATACAAACCGTCTCCGCTATATGCCAAAACATAGAATTAGCCGAAAAACCAAACCAGTCTCTGGATTCTTCATGGTGCGCACCAATCACCCTACCTGTGGCTTGTTTATCCGGATACAACAACATCGTGAGTGAACGGGATTTGTGATGAGCGCAATCGAATTCATACAAAGTTTTAACTGCATGATGCCCTCCTTTTTGCTTCTCATCGTAGCTGGAAAGTACCCAAACTTTTCTGAACCGATCATTTTTCTGTATTGTTTCAGGTTCAAAATAATGGGTTTCTCCTTGTTTGGCAGTCATATCCAACTTAATCCACTTGGCTTGTGCAGGCATGGCAATAAATAGCAGGAATAGCAGGAATAGTACCGATAAATATTTCTTCATCATTAATTGCTATGATTTGCTCGTTTGATCTGTCTTTTCATTCTACAGAGTGTCTAAGCTATGGATAACTCGGATAGGTTCCGCCTTTCTGCAACAAAACCATAAATGTAAGGCATTTTGCCATTAAACAGTTTCAACTGCTGGGGTTTTCAACTATTCTTAGCATCCATATATCTTGCAATACTGAGTTTTTTATCCACAGGTTATTGAAAAATAACACGATAATACGTCGGTTGCAGATTTATTGATGGTTGGGATGAACCTGTATTTTGTAATGATATTTTGCAGCGTATGAACGCCGCAGGATTTTCTTGTACTAAAACAATCATCCAATGAATACAAGCAGCGATAGATTTATAAATAGCCTTAATCTGGAGTTACATATAATGGAAGAATTGAATCAAGCCTGGATCATGTTAAAGCTTGGTGGATTTATTATCATTCCGCTGGTTTTACTGGGTGTTATTGCGGTGGCGATTATGCTTGAAAAGGCATTTATCTATTGGCGCTATGCGCGTCTTTCCAGCGACTTGCTCAATCTGGTGGAAACCTATGGCTTCAAATGGAACGATCTGGAAAAAATACTTTCCGGACTGGACAGCCGTCACTATTACAAGCGTTTCTTTGAAGTGGTAATTTCCAACCGACATCAACCCGCTTGGTGGACGGAATCCCGTGCTGCCGATGAGGCGCAAATTATTGAGGAATCGCTGGCACGTCGATTATGGGCGCTGGAAACCATTGTCACCGCCGCACCGCTGCTTGGATTGGTGGGTACCGTGATCGGCATGATGCGCGCCTTCCAGGTGATCGGCAGTGAAGGCTTGGTTAATCCCACGGCGGTCACCGGTGGAGTTGCCGAAGCACTCATTGCTACCGTAGTAGGGTTGGCAATTGCACTGGTAGCTTTGTTTGGATTCAATTACTTTTCCCGTCTGCAATCACTAACAATGGATGAAATGGAACGCCTGGGTACGCGACTGATCGACAACATCCGTCGGGATCAACAGGACTATCACGATGAAACTACGTAAATCCCGCGTCATTCCGAAAGGAAAAATCGAAATCATTCCGATGATCGATGTGATGTTTTTCTTGCTGGCGACATTTATGCTGGCTTCTTTATCGATGCAAAATTTGGATTCATTACAGGTCGATTTGCCCGAAGGACAAGCAGAAAAGCTCAGCGCGGAAAAACCGGTTACATTGACATTAACTAAAGACAGTAAAATCTATATCAATCAGACAGCAGTCACGTTGGACACGCTGGCAAGCACACTCAAACCGCTACTCGCCGATTCCAAGCAAAAATTGATCGTATCCGCGGATAACGAAGCGCCTCAAGGTATCGTCGTGCAAGCCATGCTGCGCGCTCGATCCGCCGGAGCCCAGCATTTTCTGATTGCAGTTAAACATAAATAACACGTTAAGAATGGCAAGTTCCCGATCGAGAGAAATTCGCCTGTGGTGGCCGTTGCCATTGGCCACGCTCGTCTGGCTGCTGGCCATCTGGGGCCTAGGATTTTTTATGTCGCTACCGGAAGTGGAAATTGAAACACCACCGCCCATAGCCGCCAGCTTCATCGACGTAAATGAATCCGAAGATGCTAGTAATTCTCTACCCGCCTCTCAACCAAGCGCGTCCGCCCCACAACCCAAAAAGCCTCAAGTAGCTGAAGCGCAATCCGCACCTAAAGCACCACCGACACCGGCCCAACCACCACCATCAAGACCTCCAACCAAGCCCAAGACAGCCGAGAAGCCGAGCCAACCCAAAGCACCTATCCCAGCACAGGAAGTTGCCAAAACCAAAGCGCCTCCGGAACCTCCTGCGGATGCGCCCACTGATCTGTCTGAGTATATTAATCAAGCAAAAGCGCGCCGCCGCGCCGCGGAAGGAATCTTCGACTCACAGGAAAGTACTGCATCCAGCAGCACTGCAAATCAACCTTCAGCAGACGAGATCCGTATGGCGAATGTACGACGCAATCTGCAAAACCCTGGTACCAGCGGTATATTCCAAATTCTTCGCATCGGCCCGCGTACGGCGGAATTTTCATTTCGTGCCTGGACTACCGGTCAAAGCAATCCACGGTTACAGATGATTCGGGTCGAAACTGGGTCGGATGGCGATATTGAACGTGCCATCATTCGCCGTATGATCCAACTGATTCGGGAACACTACAAAGAAGACTTTAATTGGGAATCGCATCGCTTGCACCGTGTCATCGTCTTATCTGCGAGAGAGAGAGATAGCGCAGGATTGGAAGATTTCTTAATGCGTGAATTTTTCATCAATCCAACACGTTAAATCTTGTTCAAATTATTATAAATCACCTCAAGTAACACACGAATAAAGTCGTAACTATCAGACACAGAGAACAATTCCGTTTCTCTATGTTTTTATTGTAAATACCAGCTGATTATGAGCCACACTTTATTATTCTACCAATTTTTCTGTAATGATAAGCGATAGTACCATTGAGGTTTCCGTTAATGACTTGCAGCTCGGCATGTACGTCAGTAACCTTGATCGTCCTTGGCTTGAAACAGCTTACCCAATTCAAGGCATCCTGATTCAATCACAGCATGATATTAACGAGCTCCAGCGCTACTGCAAACATGTTTACGTGGACATCGACAGAAGCGAACCATTCGCTGCTCAACAACACTTCTCAAGTACCCCCCACCACCCTCAGGCTGCTTCAAATCAGGGTAAGCCACTAGCATCGCATGAACCGAGCGCCTCATTCCATGTCACCTCCACAGCTTCAGATCGTGGCAAGCCACCAACATTGCATGAAACTGAATCGCTCGACTCACGACTACAACGCGTTAATACCTACAGCGACATCTGCACAGCAGAGCAAGAAATTCCTGCGGCTACCAAAGCGTATAATACCGTTTCCACGTTATTTAGCGATATCAATACCAATCTGGAATGCAATATTCAAATCAATATGCGCGTAGCACACGAAGTAGTCGACACATTACGCGAAAGCATTATCCGTAATCCCGATGCAGCATTGCTGCTGGCACAGCTTAAAACCACCGGAAAAGAACTCTATGACAATGCCATTAAGACTTCGGTGCACCTGCTTGCCTTCGGCCGTCATCTCGGCTTGCCCCACACGGAATTGACAATTCTTGGCCTGGGTGGATTACTAATGGACATCGGCAAACAACGCCTGCCTAAAGAAATCCAGGGTAAAAGAAATATATCGCTCGCACCGAATGAACGCAAGTTGATGAAACAACACATCGCATATGGAGAAGATATTATCGCGCAGCTAACTGATGCACCGAAAGAAGTCGTCAAAATTATTTTACAGCATCATGAACGCGAAAACGGCAACGGCTATCCTTCTGGATTATACGCCAACCAATTACATCCTTATGCGCGTATGGCCGCCATTATCGATTGCTATGAGGAACTTATCTGGGGAGAATCGCGCATGCCAGGTATGAAACCTTTTCAGGCGCTAAAAGAACTTAAAGATAATGCGCAAAACGGACTCAATTATATTCTGGTGGAGCAATTTTCTCAGTGTATCGGCATGTTCCCGGTAGGCAGTCTGGTTGAACTAAACAGTGGCGAAATTGCTATTGTCCTCACCCACAATCGCACGCAACGATTTCTGCCTCAAATTATGATCATCTGTGACGCCCAGAAGAAACCCTATGAGTACCCTATAACCTTAGATCTAAGAACCGCTGGCAAAAACCCAGGAGGGGCTGCATACGCCATCATAGATGATCTCCCCCAGGGCGCATACGGAATTGATCCAAAGAAATATTATTTATAAATATCCAAAATCTATCATTACATTAAATCTATGACTATCCTCGCTTATCAACACTTTCTGCAACAAGCCTCACGAAGATTACATGATGAATGCCAATTGGGTCGTCGCAATGCCGTGCTGATCATCAACTTTGAGCGGCTAGTAGAATTGGATGGCATCCTTGGATTTACCATTGTTGATAATATCTTGCAGGAAATTGCCCAACAATTAAAAAATGCTCTGAACTCGGGCGATCTGGTCGGCATCACCGGACGATATCAAATAACCTGCTTACTGGTCGATTTACTTACCGATTCGCATGCCATGCTGGCTGCCCATAAAATCCTACGAATCCTAGCACCTCCGTTCGAGCTTGATAGAAAAAATATCATTCTGGTTCCGCGTTTTGGCGTAGCAGTCAACAGTGAAAGCGGTTGCGCGTTAGATCAACTGATGTGTAACGCAAGCGCGGCTGTGCGCCAAGCAAAACTGGAACAACTTCCGATCAAGCTCTTTCATGCCGAAATGCAAGATCCGCTGATGTTCCAAATTGATCTCTGGTCAGATTTAGGCAACGCTATCGAAAATGGCGGATTGTATTTAGGTTATCAACCTCAAATCGATATTGCCAGTGGCAGGATCAAATCCACTGAAGCCTTGCTACGATGGCATCATCCACATCATGGACCGATCCGTACCGATAAATTAATCCAAGTTGCTGAAGGCACCTCACTCATGCCCAAACTCACGCTATGGGTTTTCCATACCGCATTAAGGGAATGTTCCGAATATCGCAGAGCAGGATTAAACGCCGGTATTTCGATTAATTTTTCTGCTGATGACCTGCGCGATCCTGAACTCACCGAACTCGTTCTACAGGGCTTATCTCTCTGGAACGTACCGCCAGAAGATATCACCATTGAACTGACCGAAACAGCTGTTATGGACAATCAAGCAGGAACACTGGATACCTTATGTCAACTCAAGGATATGGGACTAAAACTGGCCATGGATGACTTTGGAACCGGTTATTCATCGATGGCACGCATGCTAGACTTACCTCTGGACGAAGTCAAAATCGACATGGTATTTGTCAGACATATGACAACGCATCATAAACATGACCGGATCGTCGACTCGATGATCAATCTTGCGCACCGGTTGAATCTATCCGTAGTTGCCGAAGGCGTGGAAGATGTTGCAACCTATGAACGCCTGCGCACGCTGGGGTGTGATGTGACTCAAGGTTACCTCTTTGGCAAGGCCATGCCGCTGCCGGAACTCATCAGAACTACTAGCAGCGATCAATCCCCGACCTACCTCTTACAAACAGCATCGCAAACAATTGCATAAGTGCAATCTCTGACTGTACTTGGATTGACAGTTATGCAAGAAGCGCTTCAGGAAATAAAAACGGGAGTCAAAGCCAATTTAAGCATTTTTCTCATTTTATTTTCCCCTTTTTATTTGATTAAAATCTCAAAAAACCTTTACAATATATAAAAATCAATAACTTACTCAATTACCTATCAACCAGAAACACCCTAAAACCATATCATCTTTCGTGGTCAGATTTTCCAGCGCTTCTACCATACCCATCCGTTCCACGTGCTCTAGAAATGCTGGCTCTCGCTTAATCAAGCCCCGGGATCTCAAATTCATTTCGATCAATCGACAAGCCGGCGCGAGTAAAAAACTCTGTACTGATTTCTGAGACAGGCACATCCTGGCATTCGAGATTGGCGATCAACTGATGTTTTCTCTGCACCGCAACACCGTCTTTCGTTCCCCAACCCTTGCCGATCGCGGTATACACGATGTAATGGTACCACCCATTGATAAAGCGCAAGTAACCGCCGCCACCGCCCGCAAACATCAAACTGCGTGCCTGGATGAATTGAGTAGCCGGAGCTGATGCGTCATTCACAGTCGGAAATGACAGCTCAAGCATGTCAAGTGGCCCAAATCGATATTGCAGATAGCCGCTGTTCGCGGAGAAATCATTCGAGGCGCAGACTGAAACTGTTTTCTCGCCCAGTGAACAGGAAAATATCACTTGCTCCTGCTCTTGGCAGTGCGATTCCGCTGCATCCACAACAGCAACCAAAGAAAACAAGGTTATCAAGCCGCCAAAGCAAGCAGCTACCGTTCTCAAGTCAGTAAAGCGTAATAATTTTTAAAATGCTCAATGCGATCCTCCAAGCCATTGAGACCACCATTTACTTTCTTGGTTATTTTCGTCACCACCTCATCGCTGGCACCTGCATCGGCCAATGCGTTGAGTGACCGAGTATCCCAGAACCATGCCGCCGACAACAAAGGGTATTGCGATGCCACTAAATCGGGATTGCCCAAAACATCCTCGCTGACACTGTTAGCAAAAGCACTGTAGTTGTCTTTGCCAGTCAGCTGAATATACCCTCTGCCGCGGTATTTATATCCCTCCTTGCTGGCTTCGTTGCCATTACCTATTCTGCCGCCATAAACTCGTGATGCTATTTTCTCTGGCTGACGCGCATAATTTTCCGCTAAATTCCCCGGAAAATACCTGGGGAATATTTTTTTCAGACCTGCAGCAGAATAATTCAAATTTTCTTCTCGTGCTTTAAATGCCGCGCTCTCATGCGCACACTGCGCAAGAAAGTGTGCCAGGCGCAAGGGTGTATTGATATTAAACTTTTCCGCACAATCAGTAACTTGATCAAGCACAGCATCTGGAACATGGGTTTTTAATCGATCTAGCGCTAACATCATCCCCCCTCAATTTTATGCAGTTAATGATTCTGCCAAAGTACAATGGATACTCAGTTACGCATTATAATCACAATTTTTAAAGCCCCTGCTGAATATGGCCACGATTAAACCGCTTCCCGAGTTGTTAATCAATCAAATCGCTGCTGGCGAAGTGGTTGAACGCCCGGCTGCCGCGCTTAAGGAAATTCTTGAAAACAGTGTTGATGCCGGCGCCAGGAAAATTACCGTACAACTTCAGCAAGGTGGCGTGAAGCAAATTCGCGTCGCTGATGACGGCGCTGGCATTGCCAAAGATGAATTGCAGTTAGCCTTGATGCGCCACAGCACCAGCAAAATCAGCACGCTGGAAGATTTGCACCAGATCACCAGCCTGGGCTTTCGTGGTGAGGCGTTAGCCAGCATTGCAGCGGTTTCACGCTTGACCTTGACTAGTCATCACGCTGAGCAAAGCCATGCCTGGCAAATTCTGGTAGAAGGCAAAACAGTCTCTCGGATTACGCCTTCGTCGTTGGCGCAGGGCACTACGTTGGATGTCAGTGATTTGTACTTCAATATTCCTGCCAGACGCAAATTTCTGAAGTCGGAAGCCACTGAATTTGCACACTGCGACGAGACCTTTAAGCGCATTGCCTTATCGCAAGCGAGCATTGAATTTGTTCTACAACATAATGGTAAAATACGGCGGCATTTACGTGCAGGCGATTCAGCGCAAAGAATTGCAGCGGTGTTAGGGGAAGAATTCAAACAAACCGCCGCCTGGGTTGACGAACAGTCAGCCGAGATGCATTTACACGGCATGGTTGCGTTACCGGCTTATGCGCGTTCATCGCGCGATACGCAGTATTTCTTTGTCAACCATCGTTTTGTCAGCGACAAGCTGATTTCGCATGCGCTGCGCGAAGCCTATCGGGATGTGCTGCATCTGGACCGGCATCCAGCTTTTGTTTTGTTTCTTGACCTCAATCCGGAAGGCGTTGATGTCAATGTGCATCCGACCAAAACAGAAGTGCGTTTCCGCGAACCACGTGCGCTGCATCAATTTATTTTTCATGCAATCAACAAAGCACTGGCTTCACCGCAAACAGAGTCACAGTCTAAAGAACCAACACCAATCGCTCGATCTTATCCGGCTTATCCAAAAACTGGCCAAGCTCAGGCTGGTATGGTATCGCAACCGACCAGTTTTTACGGCACCTTGTTTGGCACGGAAGCCCGTTCTATTCCTACAGCCTCGACTAGCCTAACTCCTGTCATGCCGACAGCAAGGACTGATCAATCCATCGCATTGGAAGAAACTCAAGACAACCATCCGCTCGGTTTTGCGTTGGGGCAACTGCACGGCATTTATGTTCTGGCGCAAAACGTGCGAGGACTGATAGTTGTCGACATGCATGCCGCACATGAACGGATTATGTATGAGAAACTCAAACAAGCGCTTGATCAGCACGAAATACCGAGACAACCGTTGCTCATTCCAGTCACCTTTTATGCCGATCAACTGGATGTCACCGTGATCGAAGAAAACCAAGCAACCCTGGATCAATTGGGATTTGAAATCGCAGTGCTTTCGCCGACTACAGTGGCAGTGCGCGCAGTGCCAGCTACACTACAACATGCCGATATTGCACAGCTTGCGCGCGACATTTTGCACGAAATCCGCGAATACGGCGCCAGTCAGATTCTAACCGCCAAACGCAATGAAATACTGGCAACGATGGCTTGCCACGGCGCAATTCGCGCCAACCGCAAGCTGACCCTTGAAGAAATGAATGCCTTACTGCGTGAAATGGAAATAACCGAACGCGCCGATCAATGCAACCACGGCAGACCCACCTGGTTTGAAACCAGTTTGGCTGATCTGGACAAGTTGTTTATGCGCGGAAAATAAACAAGGCGATACAACTGATACTCTTATAGCTACAGCAAATTAAAGCCCAAGTTGTGATACAGCTTAATAAACGTTAAGCTATCATGCAGCCGAAGAACCACCAAGTCTCCAATACCCAGGATAAATGCGATGAATGTAGATGAAACACCTGACTCTATTCGTAAGACAATCCATCAACCTGAACAATCAGAGAGCATACGTTCTGAGGAACAAAAAAATCCGAATCTGATGCGTCCACGTCTCTTGACCGCTTAATAGCTTCCATTCCAACGCAGATTAAAAACAACTGGTTCTGGATTCTTGCTGACAGCCTCAATTTTATTTATTTCGTCGTGGCATTGATACGCGCCAATCTTGGCGATGCCTCATTGACGATTCCGATACTGCCAGGAATGATCTTCACTTGCATTATTTTCGTGCAAATTTATTCCGATCAAATCAAGCCTCCTGCAATGGAAGGGCTCAATCAAGAGCAGAAAAAGGAACTGGAAGAAAAAAGATCCCGGCAACGAGATAAATGGATGATCTTTGCTTACAGTTTTATGTTGCTGTCATTGTTGATGACTTTTTATCCCTTCATCACATCATTCGATCAACCCAATGCCACTGAAATATTTCGTGACCGGGCGATTTCGGTTTTTGTCGACTGTTCTCTGGACAGCAAATTAAGCAATCTGAGTTGTTTCAAATCGGACTCAGAATCTGACGATACTCGAGCAATCATCCTTATTTTTATGGAAAATCAATAACTTGAGAAGTCATCGGAGGCCTGCTGCCCCCCTTTTTTATTTTATTATTCTTGCATTAATGGGAGGCAGTATCAGCCTGACCAGGCGGTTGCCAGAGCTGCAAAAGCAAGCCCGTGCGAAACATATCGCTACAGAAAAGCAACCCAAACTCACACAATATGAGTTCCGCGAATATTTGACCTTTCAGATGGTGCAATTCATTTCGGCGCCATTTCTGGCCATTCTTGCGTACTACCTGATCGAACCGAGCAATACTACCAATGCGGTCGCTTTAGCATTCACCGCTGGATTCGCATCCGAAACGATCCTGCTGATGGTGCGATCCATCGCCAATAAAATTTTCCCGAACAGTCGTTCTGGGCCTTAATACGGCGCCGTTGCCGGGGTTGTGACATTGAATAACAAAGATGAAAGTTTCGAAAAACCGGCACAAAAGGCTGAGGTATTGTTATCTGAATCACCACAAATTCATTCGATTACCGATGAAAAAGGATTCTATATCCTCGGAAATGTCTCAGTAGGCGAACATAGCATCAGTATCGAATACACAACCCAAATCAATAATAAATCAGAAGAAAGAGTAAAAAAGACACGGTAAAAATTGAACGCGTACAGACAATTGTTAAAAAAATGTTGCCCTCACTGCAGAAAACTCAACACAACAATAATACTGATGCATCCGCTATGATTGTTACTAAATAAGCGGTACTATTAAGCATACTGTTCTTCATACAATTATCTTGATAACAAACAAAATCGAAACATGATAAAACTATTAGCTTTAGCAATAATCTTTATTAGTACCAGCGCGATGGCGGAATGGACCAAAGTAGGTGAAAGTAATCTTAGAGGCGGCTTTACAGCCTACGCTGATCTGACTTCAATCAGCAAGGTCGGCAACCGAGCTAAAATGTGGGCTTTGTTTGATTATCAGACAAAACAAAAAACCTCCGGTGTTGAGTATCTATCGGAAAGAATACGCCGCGATTACGATTGCAAACAAAAGCAAATGCGCAAACTGTCTTACAAGTTTTTCAGTTGGAACATGGAAGGCGGCGAACTGATCCGCTCTTATACCCAACCGCAACAATGGGTACCGATAAAACCAGATAGTGTCGATGAAGCGGAATGGAAGGTGGCTTGTAGTGACTAACTGTAGTACATCTCAATACATACCATTTGCCCAAGCAGCAGGTAGATTCGTAGCAGCTGCGAGAATTTCCTGATTTTATGAGCTATCTCGTCAAGCAGCGCATAAAACTTGTGCTGCTCTCTCTGCTGCTCCCATGTTAGTCGGCCATTGAAAAACCACTTTCGAAGCAGTTGAGGCAACGCAGATAGTTTTTCAACGACTTGTCAGAGCTTACCTCGATGACTGCCCAGGGCTACTCTACCCTAGGCAGTAACATCCGATAACGAAATACCCAAAGCGTCAGCGATGCCTTTTCCATACGCAGGATCAGCCTTCAGGCAATGCCGGATATGACGGATCTGGATCTCGCGCGGAGCGGCGCTGATCGAATTAGCCGTGTTTGCAAACAAGGTTTGTTGTTGCGCTGGCGTCATCAAACGGAATAGAGCACCGGGTTGTGAAAAATAGTCGGCATCTTCACGATGATTCCAATGGTCGGCAGCACCTTCAACCGATAGTGGCGGTTCACGAAAATCCGGCTGCTCCTGCCATTCGCCATAGCTGTTGGGTTCATAACCGAGCGTACCGCCGTGATTACCGTCAACACGCATCTGACCATCGCGGTGATAGCTGTGAAACGGGCAGAGCGGCGCATTAACGCGTATTAAATGATGATTGACACCAAGCCGATAGCGTTGCGCATCGCCATAAGAGAAAAGACGGGCTTGCAGCATTTTATCCGGCGAGAAGCTGATACCAGGCGCAACGTTAGCTGGATTAAAGGCTGATTGTTCGACTTCGGCGAAGAAATTCTCCGGATTGCGATTGAGTTCCATCATACCCACTTCGATCAGTGGAAAATCCTTGTGCGGCCATACCTTGGTCAAGTCAAACGGATTGTATGGCACTTTGGATGCATCAGCTTCCGGCATGATCTGTATTTGCAATGTCCATCTCGGGAAGTCGCCACGTTCAATGGCTTCATACAAGTCACGCTGATGACTCTCGCGATCCTTGCCAATAATCGCCTCGGCTTCTGCATCGGTCAGATTCTCAATACCTTGCTGGCTTTTGAAGTGGAATTTAACCCAGAAACGTTCGTTGCTAGCACTGATAAAGCTAAAGGTGTGCGAACCGAAACCATGCATGGTGCGGTAACTGGCGGGAATGCCGCGATCAGACATGACAATGGTGATCTGATGCAGCGCCTCCGGCAACGAAGTCCAGAAATCCCAATTGTTTTTTGCGCTACGCATGTTGGTGCGCGGGTCACGCTTGACAGCATGATTCAAGTCGGGAAACTTGAGTGGGTCGCGCATGAAAAACACTGGCGTGTTATTGCCAACCATGTCCCAGTTACCTTCCTCAGTATAAAATTTGACTGCGAAACCACGAATATCGCGCTCAGCATCGGCCGCGCCCCGCTCACCGGCAACTGTGGTAAAGCGCGCAAAAAGATCGGTTTTTTTGCCTATGTGCGAAAAAATTTTAGCGCGCGTGTACTGAGTGATGTCGTGTGTCACAGTGAACGTGCCGTAAGCACCAGAACCTTTTGCATGCATGCGTCGTTCCGGGATCACTTCGCGATCGAAATGCGCCAGTTTCTCGAGCAGCCAAACATCCTGCAATAACGCGGGGCCTCGTGGCCCGGCTGTCATAGTATTTTGATTATCGGGTACGGGTACACCGGCGGCTGTAGTCAATTTTTTTGAATCACTCATAGCAATCTCCTTCAATCCCCTTTTAACCTAAATTGGCAATTTTCAATTGTTAAAGCTAAATAGACAACGAATTTAGGCAAATATCTTCGGCAATATTATTTCTTCATACCTATAATTTGCTCGTTGAACTATCTGCCATACAGGTTCTTAACCAATTATTATCATGAAGTTGTGAATCTTCATAACGAAGACTTAATCTTCACTATGCGAATCAAAATAATAAAAACTTGAACTTTGCCAGTAAACGTGTATCGTGTACGGGTCTTTTGGATTCAAGTTGTGAAATGTGATGCGATTGCTTGAGCTTTTTCCTTGATATTCGATGACTACTATGGAATCTCATAGTTGCAGCATAAATTATTAATTATTAAGGAAATAGATAGATATGGCAACAGGTACAGTAAAATGGTTTAATGATTCTAAAGGTTTTGGTTTTATCACACCGGACGATGGTGGAGAAGACATATTTGCTCACTTCTCTGCAATCACCAGTGGCGGTTATAAATCACTACGAGAAGCTCAGCGTGTTACCTTCGACATCACAACTGGCCCTAAGGGTAAACAAGCATCCAATATCGTACCGCAGTAATATAGTTTAAAGCAGCATTAATAAAAAATCGACCGCTTGCGGTCGATTTTTTATTATATCTTTTCTCCTAGAAATTTTCTAATGGAGAACCTGAGTTATATGCAAACTTATTATACCAATTATGTATGGTTCAATCAGGCTGTCTTACTTTGCTTTGATGTTAACGGACAACAGTAATTTTTCAAATCAAATCGTTCCTCCATTCTCAAGCCATTCCCGGCAATCAGGCGTCAACGCGCGTTTGCAAGCGGCGTCATAGCATACCAACTCTTCATCAGAGAGAACGTCGCGCCAGCGGTTATTGGTGCCTTTGTGCATGAAAGTATCCGCCCCGCCCTTCCAGAGTTGACCGCCTCCCGGCGCATACAGCTCGCCTTGGCGTTTCATCTCGGAAAATGAAACGGCCTTGATGATGTCATCCCAAGCTTGCTCGGGCACATCGATCCCCAGAAAAGCGGCGATGCGACGAACCTCGCGCTCGGTGTCCGCGAGCATGTCACTATAGTGGAACAACTGAATATTGGGCAATTGACGGAAATTCCACCAAGACTGAACATTGGCGAGATGCGACCAGTACGGCCAACCATCCGTTTCCCACGCAAAAGAACCACGGGATATCCAATTTTCCCAGAATTCATGAATATCCTCTGGTGCAGGTGGAAGTTCATCGCCCGCGCGACCAGGCAACATATTAAACAGCATGAAAATTTCTTCCTTCATCTTCGCATAGTGATTCCACAAAGACATGAAAACATCACGGGCATCGCGGGCGACATAGAGATATTTAATTTTTTCACTATATGGCACGCCATCGAGCGGCAAATGTGTCTTGATAAAGCGACGATGCTGCTGCGCCTTCAAGTTGTTCAAAACCACTTCGAGCGGGACAATCCGCATGTCCAGCCACGGCGACATTTGCGCCGGCGGAACCGGAAAATTCCCGTCCGGAAAGAGCAGATGCGCAACAATCGCTTGCGTCCATGTCGTACCCGCCTTGTATGAGGTTGCAATTACGATATCATCATCACGCGACTGAAAATAATCCCAGCGTGTGCTGTCGAAATGATGATTCTGATAGATATGAGTACGTTGAGGTAAATTCTGCATTTCGGCAACCTGTTATTAAATGTTGTTAACCTTTAGGGACACGCTCGAGTTGGCAAGCAAACGCCACGAGCAGATCATGAATTGTAACAAATCTGCGGTCGACTTAATGGGCAATCGGCTTGCATTCAACGCATCATATTACTCCCGCGATACGGCTCTTGGTCGCCGGTCGTTATCGATCGCCACATAAGTTAGAACGGCTTCGGTCACTTTGATGCAAATTTCATTACCCCCTTCGAGCACGCCGCGTTGCGCGTATACCGCCACATCAACGGTAACCGAGGTTCGCCCAACCTTAATGATGTCGGCATAGAAACTGACCAGATCGCCAACAAATACCGGTTGCTTAAAAACAAACGAATTGACCGCAACTGTGACAACCCGCCCGCGCGCTTGGCGAATCGCCGGAATGCTTCCGGCGATGTCCACCTGTGACATGATCCATCCGCCGAAAATATCGTCGGCATAATTAGTATCAGACGACGTCGGCACCATGCGCAATATGGGCTGTCCTTCCGGTAACGGGGCATAAAGTGCTGAATCGTGGGTTATATTGTTGTGCATGACAAGTGCAAGGCGATTTATCAGACAATAGACTATCAGATAATCTATACATGTTCAAAATCCTGTCAATCAGCGTGCAAAACTATCCAGAGCTGAGTGGAAAACAGCGTTGAAAAGTATCCGCTCTGAGATGATAAATTACCGGCATTTTGCTGGAGAACTCTGGAGTGATAGCGATGGATATAATTACCGAAATCAGAAGGCGACATTTTGTCAGTACGGAAAAAATCAGTTCGATAGCGCGATCGTTAAAGCTATCCCGTACCACAATCAGGAAGCATTTAAAGACGGAAGTTGAACCGGTTTATCAGCGCCAGACTCAACCATCGCCGAAGTTGGGTGAATACAGAGAATTGCTGAGAAGGAAGCACAGTTACCCCAAAAGCAGCGGCGTACAGCGAGGCGGTTATATGATGGCCTAGTTGGCTTAGGTTATACAAGTGCTTATGGCAGTATTCAGCGCTTTGTAAGGCACTGGAAAGCTGAGAATAAGGATACACCAACATCTAAGCAGGCATTTGTTCCTTTGGCGTTTCAGCCTGGTGAGGTCTGCCAATTTGATTGGAGTCAGGAAGTTGTTGATCTAAGTGGGGCGGAACAAGTCGTCAAGATTGCACATTTCCGTCTGTGTTACAGCCACAAAATGTTTGTAGTTGCCTACCTCAGAGAAGCGCAGGAAATTCAACCGACGGTTTATGTCATTGGCAAACCATTACTTATTTGAACCTGTTGCCTGTACACCGGCAGCCGGTTGGGAAAAAGGTCAGATAGAGAATCAGGTGGGTAATATCCGAGAATGGTTGTTTACACCGTGCGCAAAGTTCGAAACCCTGGATGATTTAAATCGCTGGCTGAAGCAACGTTGCCATGAACTGTCGGCTCGACAACACCCTGACTTTCCATCACTAACCATTGCTGAATGTTATCAGCAGGAACAACCACTGCTGCGGCAGATTACAACCCCGTTTGCAGGTTATGTTGAACACCTGACGAAAGTCTCCAGAACCTGCCTTGTCCGTGTTGACCGGAATCAATACAGCACCCCGGCACAATGGTCAGGGAAGGTGGTTTCAGCCAGGTATACGCGACGCCTGGTCTGGGACCAGATGAAGGCCGCAAAGTTTCCGATTCACCGCGATCTGGTGAAATTCGACTGGAATGAAGCGTCATTCTCACGCCAGCAAGTAGAACAACTTTCAACTGCTGGTTTTATGGATGATGCGCATAACCTCATCCTCGTCGGTGACACCGGTACCGGCAAAACCCATTTGGCCACAGCCTTGGGCGTTGCAGCTATTCATCATGGAAAACGAATACGATTCTTCAACGCCGTTGATCTGGTCAACCTGCTGGAGCAGGAAAAACAGATGAGCAAAACTGGCAACCTGGTTAGAAGACTTGTTCAAGTCGATGCGATTATTCTCGATGAACTGGGCTATCTGCCTTTCCCAGAGACAGTTTATGGGATATAGCTAGGCGCACAAGCCTTCGATCCACTGGACGGATGGCATTGGTGCCACGTGTGCTGGAAGCCAGAGGGCTTGACATAACGCCTGGCATCATAAAACGATTAAGTCAAGCAGGCGATAAAAAACAGTTGCGGTACTGGAGATCATCCTGTGCGATGAAGTTAGGCATGTCGCCATCGGTTCACGCTGGTTCAGGTTTTTATGCCAACAACGTGGATTGGATTCAGAACAGATATTCCGAGAACTGATGCATCAATACTTTATCGGGCAGATTTGCGGTCCTTTTCACTATGAAGCCAGACAAAAAGCAGGATTTTCTGCAGCAAAACTCAGCGTTCTGGAGCACATGGAGAAAACTATTACACGCTCTAAAACTCAACCCTATGAATTCATGGCTAAGACTAAGATAATGGCTACAAATTAACTCTGCAGCAGTTGATTTACTTCAGCAAGATCAAATGCTTCTGGGTCAAATGGGCCTTCAATATCCTCAGCGATCCATTCCAGCATGACTTCATGTTCCGGGTGTTCCGGATCAGAAATTGCATCTAGAAACATCATATACCCTCCAATACCTCCGATATCTTCCGGCGGACAAGCACGGCATCCTTTCAGACAAATGGGCAAAGCAGCACTGGTTTCAAAGGGCAAAACTTTCTCCAGAATCACCTCGTGTTCCCAACCATCACCAAAATCATAAATATAGATCAGCTTTTCCTTTTCTTTCTTCAATATTTGATCTAACCGGTATTGCGTTTCATCTTGAGCATCTGAAGGAAAATCCTCATCCGGCTCACCATAACGATCCCGCCCTTGAATAAACTCGTGCAAGTGGGAATTGGTCCAGCCCATCACGATTTGCAAAATGAGATGAATATCATCCAGCTTAGTCGTGCTCGCAACTAAAATCCTGCGCCATATTGGCGGACGCATGCCTTTCAGGGTTACTTTAAGCTGATAAATGGAGCGTAAAGATTTTGCTGTTAAATGTGTTGTCATCACTATTAATCTCTACTTTCAAAACGGTAAAATGCCAACATTCCTCTTAAGTTTGGCAGGAAATTTACTGGACGATAATGATTATTCATCACACTGCGTTCCAAAATTCGCGCGTTACACTGTTGGCACAATGCCTCAAAATCACCCAGCGTGCAAAGGTGAATATTCGGCGTATCGTACCAATTATACGGTAATGTTTCTGACACAGGCATACGTCCGGAAATTACTTGCACGCGATTTTTCCAGTGACCAAAATTGGGGAAGGAAATAATCCCTTCCTTGCCGACCCGCAGCATTTCCTGAATGATACCCTCGGTGTTCCGCACAGCCTGCAAGGTCTGCGACAGAATAACATAATCGAACGAATCCGATGCAAAGCTGGACAATCCTGCTTCCAGATCATTATGAATTACATTGATACCATTGCGGAAGCAACTGAGAAGATTATCATCATTGATTTCCACACCGTAGCCAAAGACGTTACGCGTATCGCGTAAATAGCGCAATAACGAGCCATCACCGCAACCCAAATCGAGTATTTTCGCACCAGGATCAATCCACTCCGCAATGGCGGCAAAATCCGGGCGTAACGCAATGGTTGATGGTGCTATGGTATCAGTCATGATTAATGATCAGGTTGATTTAGTTAGATAGAAATATTGTCCATGTACGCCCGCATCAGCTGATGATAACAAGACGTTGTCATCAAAAACGAATCATGACCATGACTGGAAGTAATTTCCGCATAACTTACATTTAGCTCATTTTTTAATAAGGCTTTGACAATTTCCCGAGAGCGCTCGGGTGAAAAGCGCCAATCCGAGGTAAACGATATCACCAGGAAATTTGCTTTGGCCACCCGAAATGCCAAGTTCAGATCGCCATCATAAGATCCTGCTGGATCAAAATAATCCAGTGCTTTAGTCATCAGCAAATAGCTATTGGCATCGAATAAATCAGCAAATTTGTCGCCTTGGTAACGCAGATACGACTCGATTTCGAACTCCACATCAAAACCGAAAGAAAGTTCACCGTTGCGTAAACTACGGCCGAATTTAGCCGCCATCGAATCGTCGGAGAGATAAGTAATATGCCCCAGCATGCGTGCCAGCCGCAAGCCACGTCGCGGCAGGGTATCATAGGCATAAAAATTACCTCCGTAAAATTCCTGGTCGGTCATGATCGCCTGGCGGGCAACATCATTAAATGCGATATTTTGTGCGGTCAATTTGGGAGCCGCCGCGATTACCAACGCATGGCGAACTTTTTCCGGATAATCCAGTGTCCATTGCATCGCTTGCATACCGCCCAAGCTACCACCCACCACTGCGGCAAACTGCTCAATCCCTAAATGTTCAGCCAATTGTGCTTGCGTCTCGACCCAGTCTTCCACCGTCACTACGGGGAAGCTCGCGCCATAATGCTTGCCAGTATGGGGGTCGAGACTGGCCGGGCCCGTAGAGCCGTGACAACCACCCAGATTATTCACGCCAATGACAAAAAGCCGATTGGTATCAATCGGCTTACCCGGGCCGACCATATTATCCCACCAACCGATACTCTTCTCATTTTCCGCATAAACACCAGCCACATGATGAGTGCCGGAAAGTGCATGACAAATCAATACTGCATTAGATCTTGCAGCGTTCAGTTGTCCGTAGGTTTCATACACTAAATGATAGCTATCCAACGACAACCCGCTTTTCAGCTGCAATGGCTTATCAATCTGTACGTATTGGGGAATTACTATACCCACTGATTTTGAATCTTGCATTTGTATAAAAGGAGAATTCCAGTGAAACAACTGAACATTTTGCCAGCTATTATATCGTCAATAAATCAGCGCATACTAGTTAGTCATTCAATTTAGCCAGCAACGCAGCCATCTTTTCCGGTTGGTCCGTTTTGATGATTTTTTGTGCTAGTGGAATAATATCAGGCAAATGGCTTTTCAGAATCTGGTTTTTCACCGTCAGCAATTGCGACGGATACATGGAGAACTGCTGCAATCCAATACCTAACAACAATCGCGTGAACTGTTTGTCACCTGCCATTTCGCCACAGATAGCTACCGGCACTTTGGCCCGATTGGCACTCTGGATAATATGCGAAACCAACCAGAGTATGGCCGGATGGAAGGGATCGTACAAATGCGCCACCGTATCATCAATCCGGTCAACCGCCAAAGTATACTGAATCAAATCGTTAGTGCCGATCGATAAAAAATCCAGTTTGCGCATAAAAGATTCAAGACACAAGGCAGCCGCTGGTATTTCTATCATACCGCCGATTTTAATATGCTCATTAAACTGAATTTTGTCATCGCGTAAAGTCTGTTTGGCATACTCAATGTAATGCAGTGTTTGATCGATTTCCGCAACATTGGACAACATCGGCACCAGAATACGCACTTCGCCGTACCTGGAAGCACGCAAAATAGCGCGCAATTGCTTGTGAAACATTTTGGGCTCTGCCAGGCTCAATCGAATCGCGCGCAAACCCAATGCCGGATTAGTCGCAACTTGCTCACTCCCCTTGAGACTCTTATCCGCACCTAAATCGAATGTGCGTATGGTGACCGGCAACTTATGCATTTTCGCCGCCACTGTGCGGTATGCTTCAAATTGCTCATCCTCACCCGGCAAATCATCGCGATTCAGAAATAAAAATTCACTGCGAAACAATCCGATTCCGGTAGCGCCGCTTTCTTTGACTTGCGCAATATCCTCCGGCAGTTCAATGTTGGCATGTAAATCAACCTGCGTGCCGTCCAATGTCACCGCAGCAACACTTTTAAGGCGTTGTAACTTTTTCCTTTCCAATCCGAACTGGCTTTGCCGCAAACGATACTCATCCAGAACATATTTATCCGGATTTACAATTATGATGCCGTGAGTCCCATCGACAATCAGCCAGTCATTTTCAAGAATCAACTGATGCGCGTGGTGCAATGCCACGATCGAAGGAATATTGAGACTGCGCGCAACAATCGCAGTATGCGATGTCTGGCTGCCCAAGTCGGTCAGAAAAGCGATGAATTGATGTTGTTTGTACTGCATCACATCGGCGGGACTTAAGTCATGCGCAACCAAAATACTGTCGCCAGTCAACTTCGTCGCGATCGGTAAAGAACTGGGATGTCCCAACATCGCTTTGAGTACACGTTCAACCACTTGCTTCACATCGGACTTACGTTCGCGCAAGTATGCATCCTCAATTGCTTCAAACTGCGCCAACAATTCCTGCATCTGTTGCGTTAATGCCCATTCGGCATTGCAATAGGTCTGCGCAATCATGCTGCGAGTGGCTTCTGACAACATCGGATCATCCAAGATCATCAAATGCAAATCGAGAAATGCACTAAACTCCGCACGCGCATGCCCATCTGCAACAGATTGTTGCAACGCCTCGAATTCTTTCCGCACCACGGCAAAAGCACTGTTCAGTCGTGCAATTTCTTTCTCTACCTGATTTTTTGGAATCAGATAGTGCACCACCTCCAAAGCAGCAGGATCAGCCAGATGCGCGTGACCGATTGCGATGCCTTCCGATACGCCTATGCCATGTAAAATAAAGCTCATTCGCCCTCGCCAAAATAATCTTCAACCAATGCGACCAGTGCTGTCATCGCCTCAATCTCGTCATCGCCCGTAGTTTCTAGCTGTATACGCGAACCCTTATTGGCCGCCAATGTCATCACACCCATAATACTTTTCGCATTGACGCGGCGGCTATTACGCGTCGCCCAGACTTCACTGTTAAACTGACTGGCCAGTTTGGTCAGCTTTGCTGATGCTCGCGCATGCAAGCCCAGTTTGTTGACAATTTCGACTTCCTTAATCTGCATGATTTGATTCTTCCGCATTAATTTGCATCACGCCACTCTGACCGCCACTTAACCCTTTCTTAATGACATCAGATAACGACTCATTCCTATAAGTTATCATACGCACCAGCATCGGCAAGTTGACACCGACAAGACATTCCACTTTCCCAGACTGCACCAATCGACTGGCAATGTTGCAGGGTGTCGCACCCAACATATCGCTCAATACCAGGACGCCATCCCCACTATCCAGTTGTTCTATCAATTTGCGTGCTTTGACTAATACAACTTCAGGATCATCCTGGATAAAAACACCTAAATGCGACAACTGCCGCGGTTTCATGCCCACCACATGACTCGCGCAGCGAATCAAATGATCCCCCAAATCTTCATGCGTGAGCACTAAAATCCCTATCATTTTGTTTATTTACATCTCTCTTGAAATTCAGCTAAAGATTTTAGCATTGGCGGTACTTAAATACCTTATTGGTCAGACATTATCCTGAAAATATTTATATGCAAAGACATTTCATCAATGTTGCATTTTGGAGGAAAATAGAATCCAATGAATTATTGACCTACCGATCACTCAAAAGCTGGTGAAGCCGTTAATAAAATACGCACCTAACTATCTTGACTCACAAAACATTGTCATTTAATGGATTGCGAAAATATGAAAAAGAATGATCGAATCCAGGCACTACTCAAGGCGGCTGAAGCAATGTCTCAAGGCGATCTCACATCGGATATTCCAACCGGCGATGACGAAATTGGTCGCCTCGGAAAATCACTAGAAAAATTATCCAGCTATCTTCAGAAACAACTAAAAAGAAACCAATCTCTTTATAAGATTATGGTCGAATGCAACCGTAATCTTCATTTAATCGATGTTTTGAACCATATCTATGAATCCTTCCAGGATCACCTGTCTTACGACCGGATTAGCCTGGCATTGCTCGAAAATGATGGAAACAAACTTAAATTAAATTGGTCACGCGCCAGCTATGAGCCATTGATATTAAACACCGGACTCACTATCCCCACCTCCGACAGCAGTCTACTAGCGCTTATAAACCCCAGAGACATGCTAATTATTGATGATGTAAATGCACACTTGGAGAAACACTCAAAATCCCGCCTTACGCAAGCCATTTTTAGCGAAGGTATCCGCTCCTGTCTCATTTGCCCTTTGCTTGCCGGTGGCAAACCAACCGGGTTTATTTTCTTTTCCAGTCGCAATAAAAATGCCTGCAAAGATTTACATTCACAACAAGATATAGCGTTACAAATCGCCAGCCAAGTATCTATTCTGATTGAAAAAAACAAATTATACCAAGGAGTTAAATTAAACAAACAACTCAAGGCACAGAAAAAATCACTCGAACAACGTGTCACACACGATGCGCTAACCGGCTTACTCAACCGCCCCGGTATATTTGACATTCTGCACAAACAAATCCAACGTGCTAAACGAGGAGGTTACAACACAGCAGTCATCATGATCGATATTGATCGCTTCAAAGCCATAAATGATACCTACGGCCATCCTGCAGGGGATGCAGTATTATGTGAAATCGCCAACCGGCTGACTCAGTCAGCCCGTTCTCATGAATACATCGGACGCTATGGTGGTGAAGAGTTTCTGGCAATCCTCTCGCCGCATAATCTGGATGGCGCGTTAAAAGCTGCAGAAAGATTTCGTAATGCAATCGCTTGCAAAGAAATTAAAATCAATGAGACCTTTGTCTCCATAACAATCAGTTTAGGCGTGGCGATCGGTGCAGAAACAAAAACACTGAATGAGAAATCGCTATTAAAAAAAGCAGACGAGGCGCTTTACCAAGCTAAACATAAAGGTAGAAACCGGGTTGAGCTGGCAAACCATACAATAACCAGCAGAAAAGTCTCTTAGCTCGCACTGCCAGGATTGAGCTTGAACTGAACTACGGCAAAAATAAAGTACCTTACCGCAAGCGCGGAGTATTAACTCCCCTTTTCAATCAGCTTCCGCCCCAAGGAGCGGGGCAACCCCACAGAGATTAAATTTCAGCGACTCAACTTAACCAAACATCATCTTAGTAAACTGAACCGCAATTCCATATCCTTGGTCTTGCTTATCTGCCCTGATTACCTTTCCTTCACATTGCACAATACATTCTTTATTAAGCTGAATCGTCAGATGAATGACTTCACTCTTGTGCAAGCTTTGCTGAACCACGAAATAGATTCCTGTCGAACTGATGTTTTTTGACCAATTACATTCCTCCGCAGCATTGATAAATGCACCGCATCATAAAACGCTCACTGGTCTTTTTCCAAAAAAGTTGGCATACTGAAACAAACACCTCAGAAGAAATTCATTTTAATTAACAGGCTGTTGAAAAATATTCTTGCAGCTGTAATGCAGTTAGTGTTCCGACGCCTGTTAATACCGTGCTTTCTAGATACTCACCAAAATGATTCACCGGAAATATTAAACCTTATCGGCCAATGCAGCATTGGCCGACTGTATATTCAAACTCATCATTACTACTACAAAGACAAAAGCAATGCTCAGTTTCTTACTGATGTCCGCAATCCCTTC
>NZ_CADEGP010000010.1 GCF_902826915.1 uncultured Nitrosomonas sp. | reverse complement strand
CAAAATTCAATTAGCACAAACAGCTCTTTCTGGTCAGTTTTGGGTTAGCGTCAACGCCCAAAGCGTCAGGAACAGAATACGCCATCGACCTGCATGGCGACCTTGCCGGAATTTTGACAGTTGCGGCAGGCAAGCAGCAAAAGATTAGCGATCATGATCCTTTGTTGCAGCAAGTCAAAATGATGACCGAATCAGGTGATCAAAAACATGGTTGTCAGAAAGATTCTAATGCTGACGAAATTTCCTCGAAAGAGGATTTGTCAGACAAGAACGAGATGGTTAACCTAAATGCACGTTCATCCCGTAAATCTGAATCAGCTGAAAAGCCGCATGAAACGGCGATTCTCAGCAAGGATAGATGGTTGCGGGGGCAGGATTTGAACCTACGACCTTCGGGTTATGAGCCCGACGAGCTGCCAGACTGCTCCACCCCGCGTCAGGAGCGGAATTATAACACAAGCAATCACACACCAGTCAATCAACATCTTCACTCTATACTGATATCGGTGAACAAATACTCAATACTGCGAAGAATGGTTATTCCATTTTGTTTGCTTATGGCGCTGCCAGGCAACTTCTTTTCTGAGTACTGAGTCGATGATCTGGAGAACATTACCAACATTTACCGGTTTTTCTTGCTGTTTAACATTTCCGGTTAAACGCGCCTGCGGCAACTGACCGCGTTGATAGTAAGACCATATCTCAGCAGCATAATCTGAATGCGCCAATTCCGGAGCAAATCGGCTGAAATAAGCTGTCAAATTATCGATATCGCGTTTTATCATGATGCGCGCTTGATGATTCTCCGTAGCACTCACAGCTTGCGGCAGATCAATAATCACCGGTCCTTCTCCATCAACCAGTACATTGTAGGGTGAAAGATCTCCATGAACAATTCCGACACATAGCATTTGCACAATCTGGTCAATCAAAATTTTGTGATAGGTACGTGCCTGCTTGGGTGTCAGTATTAATTCACTCAATCGAGGTGCCACATTTCCTTCAGAATCCGTGATCAATTCCATAAGCAGGACACCAGCAAAAAGATTATAGAATTTTGGCACGCGAATCCCGACCGTCGCAAGTCGACATAACATGTCAACTTCAGTGCTTTGCCATGCTTCTTCACGCGCACTGCGACCATAATGGCTACCTTTCTCCATCGCCCGTGCACGCCGACTATTTTTAATTTTACGCCCCTCTGTGTAACTAGAACAGTGATGAAAATCACGCTTATTACTATCTTTGTAAACTTTAGCGCAACGGGCACGGCCTCCACTGCTGACCATATAAATCATCGCTTCCTTGCCGCTCATGAGCTGACAAATTACGCTGTCGATCAAACCTTCTTCAATTAGTGGCTCGAGTCTTGTAGGTATTTTCATAGGGCATTATGCAAGCGCATCAAGGTATTCCTATACGCTTCTCATCCTCCTGTGTTATTGACGAAAATAATACTTATAAACCTCTCGTGATATCCGCTAGCTATTCCAATCTGGATTAACCACGTTATGCGAATTGTAGAAAGATTGATTGGTTTTTGGAATGTGACAAATTGTCGCGCGACAATTTGTCGCATTCATGACAAATCGTCTAAAATGATGTGAAAATTT
Organism: uncultured Nitrosomonas sp.; assembly: GCF_902826915.1. Lineage (GTDB taxonomy): Bacteria > Pseudomonadota > Gammaproteobacteria > Burkholderiales > Nitrosomonadaceae > Nitrosomonas. The sequence continues at coordinate 54,817 of NZ_CADEGP010000010.1, read as the reverse complement.
ATTGCTTTGTCCCAATATAATCACAATCATTATTGCCGCAATAGCCTAGGCCTCGCGACCCTTCACCTGATGAAAGGACTGTTATGCAATCGGAAGAAGATCTGTTTACACACCAAGACACTCTGGCCAATTTACATGAGAATTTGCCGCTGACAGAGAAGTTACGCTTTCTGCATCAAGTCATCCGCCAGGATTTTCTCTTCATTGATCGGTTGGCCATTGCTTTGTACGATGAAAAAACCGAGATGCTCAAAACCTATACGCATAGCACTGAAGGTAACGAAAATCCGGTGACCACCTACGAGGCACCACTGAGCGCAGCACCGTCTTTATTGACTATTATCGAACATCGCCGCCCGCGTTTAGTGCAGGATCTTGATATTTTCTCTCACGGCACACATGAGCACACCAAACGAGTAGCCGCCAAAGGGTATAAATCCAGCTACACGATGCCACTCTATCAAAGTGGTGTTTTCGTAGGATTTCTTTTTTTTAACTCGCTGCAGGAGCACCCATTTACCCCGCAAACACTGCGCCAGATTGATATTTACGGTCATTTAATCGCTTTGATGGTCATTAGCGAATTAACTGCTATTCGCACTTTATTGGCTGCAGTTCGTGCGGCCCGAAGCATGACGCATTATCGTGATCTTGAAACGGGCTCACATATCGACCGAACTGCCCATTATGCGCGATTGATTGCACGTAAACTCGCATCCAGTTATGGAATAACCGATGAACAGATCGAACATATATTTCTGTTTTCACCCATGCATGATGTTGGCAAGATTGGAATTCCGGATAATATTCTGCGCAAGCCCAGCAAATTAGATGCGGCAGAGTTCGATATTATGAAAACGCATCCGGTAAAAGGTCGTGAAATTATCGATTCCGTACTGGATGATTTTGGCCTGGGCGCATTTGGCCACACTAACATCCTGCGTAACATCGCTGAATACCACCATGAAGCAGTAGATGGCAGTGGTTATCCTGGTGGCTTAAAAGGCGAAGAAATTCCGATAGAGGCACGCATCAGCGCCGTTGCGGATGTGTTTGATGCATTGACCTCGCGCCGTTCGTATAAAGCGCCATGGAGTAATGAAGAAGCTTTTGCGGTATTACGGCAAATGTCCAATTCCAAATTAGATCGTGATTGCGTCGAAGCGTTGATAAATAACGCCGACAAAGTTTTGGAAATCCAGCAACGCTTCCGCGATAATGATCTGATCTAATACTCAAAAGAACTTAAATCTATTTGCCAAGCTTATCTTTATTGATCCAGTGCTGCACCACCAGGCTGCCCACCATATCCCCTTCCACATTGACCGCAGTACGCAATGTATCGAGTATACGATCGACGGGCAACAATATTGCGATCGCTTCAACCGGCAATCCGACAGATTGCAACACCACCACCATCGTCACCATCCCTGCGCTTGGAATGCCCGGTGCACCAATTGCTGCCAGCATGGCGGTCACAAATACAATCAATTGTTGCGTCAAGCTAAGTTCAATGCCAACCAGATTAGCGATAAACAAAGCTGCAACCGCTTCATACAACGCTGTGCCATCCATATTCATGGTAGCGCCCAGCGGAATCACAAATCCGGCAACGTCACGCTTGACATGCAAATGTTGTTCAGCGCAGCGTAGTGTAACCGGCAGCGTTGCGGCGCTGGAACTGGTCGCAAAAGCAGTGATCAATGCTTCACGCGCGCCCAGCCAGAATTTGAAGGGTGTCATACCCGTAGTCAGATAGAGGATCATTGGCAAAATCACCAATCCATGCAGTAAAGTGGTTCCTGATACGATCGCCACAAACTTAATCATCGTTGACAGCAATCCGGCATCTTGCGTAGCCACCAGCTGCAATACCAAAGCCATAATACCGAGTGGCGCCAGACGCATGATCCAGCCAACCAGCATTAGTATCAATTCCAGAAACTCCTGCATCAGCGTCAGGATATTGCGATAACGTTCTCCACCCACGACCAACGCAATACCCAATAACAAAGCAAATAATACCACCGCCAGCACATTACTTTGCGCTAAAGCAGCGATTGGATTCTGAAACAGCGAGCGCATGAACTGTGCAAAAAAATCCGGTAATGACATTTGTGTTGCCTGAAAACTCTGCATCGCATCCTGGAACATTGTAATCTGCAATTCGCCCCCAGGCTGCAACAAGTTGGCGGAGGTCAATCCCAAGATCAGCGCAAGCATCATCGTGGAAGTAAAGAAAATCAGCGCCACCTGCCAGACGCGATTCATTTGTCGATGTGAGCGTAAATTGGCCACACCGACCACGATTGATGTAAATACCAGTGGAATCAATACCATTCGCAACAAATCAGTGAATAATGTACCCACCAGTTTTGCGATATACAGTCCACTTTGTATAATCGTCGATTGCTGCTCCAGCGCTGTAAACCAGAAACCCAGTAATACACCCACTACAACACCAAACAAAATCTGATTATTAAGTGATATTTTGTTCACAGATTAATTACACCCAATCCTTACCAATCAGAAAATCCGTATATAACTTATTCTCAGCGCTACCTGTCGCCGGCGTCCAGTCATAGCGCCATTTCACAATCGGTGGCAAAGACATCAGAATAGATTCAGTACGACCGCCTGTTTGCAAGCCGAACAGAGTCCCACGATCCCACACCAGATTAAATTCCACATAACGTCCACGCCGATACGCCTGAAAATCCCTCTCGCGTTCACCATATGAAGTGTCCTTGCGGCGCTCTAATATAGGGCAGTAGGCGTTAAGAAAGTTTTCACTTACATTACGTATAAGTTTAAAGCAGGTGTCAAAATCAGGTTGATTCAAATCATCGAAGAACACACCACCAATACCACGAGGCTCTTTGCGATGCTTCAAATAGAAGTACTCATCGCACCATTTTTTAAAGCGTGGATAACAATCCTCACCAAAGGGTTGTAGTGCGTCTTTGCAAGTTTGATGAAAATGAACTGCATCTTCTTCATATCCATAATAAGGTGTCAGATCCATACCACCACCAAACCACCAAACGGGTTCAGCGCCTTCCTTGTGCGCCTCTAAGTAGCGTACATTCATATGCACGGTTGGCGCATAAGGATTACGCGGATGCAAAACCAACGACACGCCCATCGCTTCAAATGATCGGCCTGCGAGTTCAGGGCGAGCAGCAGTGGCCGATGCAGGTAATCCGGCACCATACACATGGGAAAAATTAACCCCGCCGCGCTCTAGTACATTCCCTTCTTCGATGACACTGCTCATGCCACCACCTCCTTCCGGGCGATCCCACTGATCACGTTTGAACGTTTTGCCGTCCACCTGTTCCAGTCTACCGATGATGTTATTTTGCAAATTAATAAGAAACTCTATGACTCGTGGTGTATTCATGCAAACTCCTATTGATAATACTCAGTAAATATGGCTAAAATCTCGCGTATTCCAGACAATAAGCTCCATTTTATCGCAGGTATATCATGACAATTGCATTTCATTGTTGATTTTTCTCAAGCCAAATTTGAATTATTTGCATGTATATAACTCTGCTCCTATTTTTCGACACAAAAAAGAACGAACACGTATGATAGACTCGCACAATTCGTTATAAGAGAATAAGAGAATGTCTGGCAATACATTTGGCACGCTTTTTACCGTAACCTCATTTGGTGAATCACACGGTCCCGCAATTGGTTGCATTGTCGATGGTTGCCCTCCGGGCCTAGTCATCAGCACTGAAGAAATCCAACTTGAATTAGATCGACGAAAACCCGGCACGTCGCGTCATGTCACACAACGGCGTGAATCCGATACGGTAGAAATTTTATCTGGCGTATTCGAAGGACAAACCACCGGCACGCCCATTGCATTACTGATACGCAATGAAGACCAGCGCAGCAAGGATTACAGTAAAATCATGGATACGTTTCGTCCCGGCCATGCAGATTACACCTACTGGCAGAAATATGGCGTTCGCGATTATCGTGGTGGTGGCCGTGCATCGGCACGTGAAACTGCGGTGCGCGTTGCCGCCGGTGCGATTGCAAAAAAGTGGCTGCACGAAAAATTTGACATTGTTGTTCGCGGCTATATGGCGCAGCTGGGACCGATTGGAATCCCATTCAAATGCTGGGAGGATATCAGTCAGAATCCTTTTTTCGTTGCTGACAGTAGTTATTCAGATCGCCTGGAAACATTTATGGATCAACTGCGTAAGTCGGGCGATTCGGTGGGCGCCAAAATCAGCGTAGTGGCACAGCATGTACCAGTCGGCTGGGGCGAACCAGTAAACGACCGATTGGATGCCGAAATCGCCTACGCCATGATGAGCATCAACGCAGTAAAAGGAGTCGAAATCGGCGCAGGTTTCGCCAGCGTAACACAAAGAGGCACCGAACATTCCGACGAAATGACACCGAATGGCTTCTTAAGTAATAACGCAGGCGGCATTCTTGGGGGCATTTCAACTGGTCAGGACATCACCGCCAATGTTGCGATCAAACCGACATCCAGCATTCGTCTCGGGCGGCGTTCAATTGATAAGAACGGCGATCCGGTCATTGTCGAAACGCACGGGCGGCATGATCCTTGCGTTGGTATCCGTGCCACACCGATTATCGAGGCCATGCTTGCACTGGTATTGATGGATCATGCTTTGCGACACCGCGCACAGAATGCCGATGTGCAGTGCAAAACACCCAAAATTCCCAGTAGCGCAAATGCTGTAGAAAAATCTGCAGCGGCATCTCAAGCACCTTCGAGAGAAGACCCGGAGCCTGAAGAAGATGTCTAAGCGCTAACAAACACGACAGAAGCTTCAGCGTCATCAAAGCTAGGCGGGTATTAGCTTAAGAAAAGATCACAGCACTACTACGACCTGTTCCCAGCTAGTCGCCGTCGAATGCAAAAACAGTTGCATAATCCAAAAATTCAAGTATTCCTCAAAGAAACCCGCTATAGCGGGTTTCTCTTTTTCCGGCCGACTATTTTAGCTTTTAATCAAAACGCTATTCATTTTTCTTAAGATTTGCCGATATGACAGCATAAATTCAAACGGAAAAGATTCACTGATGAAATCACGGCATACTCACAAAATATATCATTCTAACACTCCCTCACCACAGGCCAGTCAAGCTAACCAAGATCGATTGTATAGTGTTTCTAATCTTTTATTTTTTCTCGCATTATTACTACTACATTCATGAAAAACCAGTACAAAGAATTACTGATTCTGGGAATTACCATCGAGGGCCGCCCATTTCGACCCAGTGATTGGTCGGAACGGCTATGCGGGGCACTTGCCATCTATAATCGCAATGGCCGCTGGGAATACTCAGAGTATGCTCAGCCTGTTATATATGAAGGAAAGATAGGTGTTCATGTAAAAACCGCACTAAAAGATATCAATCCAGCCATGTATCAATTTATGATGGATTTTGCTTACAATAATCAACTCAAGGTAATTCCAACTGGCAAAGTCACTTATTTGGAAGAATCTCCAGTCCCTGAGGAAACAGAAGTAGCATGGTCTGTAACAAAACTGACACTTGCACTGTTACTGCATCAATGGAAAATAAGATTTAAGAATACTGGGCATTAGGCAGCAGTGTTTAATCTTAGACTATGCAAAATCATTTCTTACCTACACTTCAGAGTGATTTAAGGTATTCAACAAGATCAAGTCGCTGTTCTCCAGTCAAAGCTGGAAGAAACATCCCATCAGGCTGAGGCATCCTGCCAGAAGCAAACTCGTGACCACCATTATTGTTACCCCAAATATGTGTACGAAACAAAAAGCCATTATAGCCCGTGGATTTTAATCCAACTTTCACTGGATCAAACTCGCGCGATCCCACCATAAATTCATCCGGACGATATTCGCCTTCTACAGGATCATCAGGTCGCCGTTTAGGCAACAACAAATCATACAATGTTGGAATGGAGCCATTATGCAGATAAGGAGCAGTCGCCCAGATACCGTTGAGCGGGCGAGCTTTATAAGCCAAAACTGAAGCAAAAGGATTGTCGGTTGTATCAGGAACATAATTGCCATGTTTCAGGGAAGATTGCACTTCATTATCAAGAAATGTATAGGCAATATCAAGCGATCGCTCGAACCATCTGCGCACAAACCATTTATCTGGATCAGGTGTCGTCACCACATTGCGCGTAGCTGAAGTTAATAGTGCTACCACTGGCGCTTCACGTTGCAACAAGAGGTTTCCTGTACTGGCACCGACATATTGATTCCGCAAAATACCGCTATACCCGATATACTCAATCCCATTGTCAGCCATCTTAGAATCCGTTCCAACAAACGAAACATCAATCATTTTAGCCACAACGCGACGATCTGGATCAATGCGATCAATGTGACCGTGGCACGATGCGCAATATTGGGAGAACAACTTCGCACCTTTAGCCATTCGTGCTTTATCGATTTTAGGCAAAACATGCTCAGGCCACTGCGGCGAAGTTAATTTACGCAGATGCCTCTCCACTCGACGCAAATTTCTAATATCAATAGAAGACCGGAAATCAATATGCTTTGAACCAAATCCTTGTCCGCCAATAACTGAAGACAACGTAAAGCCATCTCCTTCTTGCCAATCCAGTGTACCAAAAACACCAATCATCTGACCTGCATTCCTGGCCATGGGACCTAATCCGCTGTTGTCGACTCTACCATTCCATTGAACGTAATCATGCTGCGGTATATCCCACAGGAATGGATAACTCACCGGCGCATCGGCTGGATTATAGATTTTGTTGCGCAACCGAATGATCTGCTTGCCAGTCAAATAGGCTTGAATCCTTTCAATAATGTGGTCGCGATTTGCGCTGCTGAGAACGGATTCCACATCTGGCATTATTTCAATCAATTCTTCCGGGGTCAGAATTTCCGTAAGCAATTCGCGCAATTGTTGTGCACTCATGATGTGTTCAAGCACACGATTATAGATTCTTCCAAACGCATCCAATCGCGCATAGCCATAACGAGTCAATGATCGTTTAGTATCTCTTGGGATGTTGATGATGGTATAAGTTTTGATTCGCTGCGTGTATTTCTTGAGATCCATCACCACTTCATTTGTTTCCTTATATTGACCTTGCCTCAATACGTTAGCAACGAAACGGTCACGTTTCTCTGAGTCCTCCAAGGTGACATGCAATGCTTCCGCCAAATCCATCATGAAAATTTCCATATCCGAATTTGCCGGACCGCCATCGATACGAATTCCGGTGCCCTGGTAATTGATTTGGGTTGTATGGCAAGCTGCGCAAGTAAAGCCCATAAATGTCTTGCCTTGATACTCATCTTGCACCATGCCAACGGGCAGACCATCTGGATTGCTTGTGGTTGGACGTTGCGGCAAATAGCCATAACGGTCTATGTTTTCATTATTGCGAAATAAAGCAGATGAATCAGGCTGCTCCAATACAAGAAAGAAGCTGTACGGTAATAAATTAGAACCCTGCGTCGTATTATAAAACCACAAACTATCGGATGTCGACCAACCCTGATCAAGGTAAATTGTTTGAGAAAATTGATCACCAAATTTATCGATACCACTCGAAATGACACCCCGGTTAGGGTCATTATCACGAAATTCATATACCCCTAGAGCTATTCCGGCAATCAGCCAAATCACCGATGATAAAACTAGAATCGTCGTTAAAAACTTTAGGTAAAAGTAATAATTGATAAACTTAAATTTCATGCGGTGTATTGTGATTGTTCAGCAAGCATTCAGGATTTATTTGATTAAATCCAGGACATCCGAATAGCCTTTTAACAATTGATATTGCAGGTATTGCTTCAAAACAACGATTTAAAACCCTATTATGCCTAATATTGATACTAATGAATCTTATTTTTCATATATGATTGCCAATCAATTTTATGCGAAGAATAAGCACAGAAGAAATTTCTTAATAATTATGAAGAACTCGATGCAGATTTTCTCATTTTGGTACTTTCTACTAGGTATCCTCTTAATATTTCCAGCGCCATTTGTATATGCCCAGCCACCAGCTCGCCTTACAATTGAAGAATTACAACGTGTGGGATTACAAGCAAATGGGCTCGTGCAAGCCGCTCGTTCGCAAGTGAATATGGCCAAAGCAGGTGTAATCGCCGCATCTGCATTTCTCAACCCTGAAGTAACTGTAATTGCTGGTCCAGATGACAGGCGCCTTCCTTTTGATCTTACTGGACCAGGAACTGTGCAGCGCACCTTAACAGTTAACCAGGGAATCGAAAATCCTTTTATGCGCAGTGCCCGGATTGGTGCATCAGAAGCTGTCGTTGATGCAAGCCGTGCCAGCTTTGATCAAATACGCGCAGATTTAGCAGCGCAACTGAGAGTTAGAGCCTATGAATTATTGTTACGAATAGAGCAAGCTACATTGGAACAGAACATTTACGACTTATTGAAAGAAGTACGGCGTCGTATTGCAGCCAATGTCGAAAGGGGGGAAGTCGCGCGCTTTGAACTCATTCGGGCAGATACCGAATTACAAAGCACAGCTAATCGCATGGAAGCTGCACAGTTAACAGCACAGCGCGCTCGAGTAGCGTTACTGCAACTGACGGCAGGAGCCATTCCAATTGATTTTGAGATTCAAGCTTCTCTGAAAGATCCGATTAATTTACCGCCATTGGACACATTACGTCAGGAAGTACCATCCGTAAATCCGGATGTCATCCGTTTGCAGGCAGAACAAGAGCGTGCCAAATTACGAATTAGCCAGGAAAAAGCTTCGGTGCTGCCGCAAATTAATTTTTTATATTCCAATTATCAAGACGCGCAGTTCACGTCCAATCTAGCGGGCATAAGCGTTAGAATCCCTTTGCTCTATCAACGTCGCGGCGAAATTGACACAGCCATTTATGATTCCGCACGGATACGTGAAACACTTGAATATCGCCGCTACGAAATCAGTCAATTATTCGAAGCAGCATGGCAGTCTCTGCAGATCGCGCGACGACGCGTAGACATGTTTGAAGGCGGTTTAATCAAAGAAGCAGAAAATGCAGTAAAAGTTGCCGAAGCCGCTTACAAGTTTGGTGAGCGGGGTTTGATCGAATTTTTGGATTCGCAACGTATACTCCGAGGAATCTTAGGTGATGCCTTGCTAGCACGTTTTGATCTTCAATCATCGGCTGTCGAAATTGACCGATTGCGCGCACATTATCCCAAGGAGCTAATTCCAGAATGAGTTTCAAACTAATTTTAATCAACTTCATTGTTTTTTCTACACTACTATTAACAGGGTGCGATAAAAACGAATCAACCAAAACCTCTGATAAAGAAATAGCTCAAAGCAGCGCCGAAGAAGACCGAGATATCAACAGCATTACTATCCGACCCGAGCTAGCAAACCGTTTAAAGATCGGACAACCTGCTTTAATTGATCTTGCGGATAAAATTCTTGTCCCGAGCAGAGTACAAGTCGATGAAGAAAGAACCGCGCAAATTGGTTCTTATGTAACCGGGAGAATTATCAATCTGTTTGTCATCTTAGGCGATTACGTTCAGGCAGGCGAACCATTAGCTCGCATTACCAGCCCAGATCTAACACAATCGCAGTTGGCTTATTTGCGTGCATCTTCACGCGTTGTTGTAACTCAGAAAGCAGCTGAGCGTGCGCACCATTTGTTTGCTGCTGATGCGATCGCTCAAGCTGAAGTGGAACGACGTCAATCCGAATTGGAAATTGCCCAGGCTGAACTAGGCGCAGCCACCGATCAGTTGAGATTATTTGGAATGACTGACGCTGAATTAAAAGAATTGTCCAAGAAAGGAAAAATTCTTCCGTGGTTGGATATCAAAGCCACCCGGGAAGGGTATGTCATTGCACGTAATGTGATGGTGGGCCAAGTGGTACAACCTTCCGATCCGTTATTTCAGATTGCTGATCTTTCTCACGTCTGGGTGGTTGGCGATGTACCAGAACAAATTGCGCGTGACGTGCGATTGGAACAGCATGTAGAAATCAATGTACCCGCAATAGGCGGTGCTGATTTTGATGGCGTCATAATATTTGTCTCGGATACCGTTAATCGTCTGACTCGTACCGTAATGACCCGGGTAATGGTGGAAAACCCAGATCGGAAATTGAAGCCGGATATGCTGGCCAATATGCATATCACCGATACACAGCATAAAAACCTAGTTGTCCCGGAAGCAGCAATTGTTCGCGAATTAAACCAAGATTATGTTTTTGTCGCGATCAGTGATAACCAATTTCAACGTGTGCCTGTCGAACTGGGTCCAGAAGTGGCTGATTACCGTCCTGTGCTAAATGGGCTATCAATTGATCAACGAATTGTAATGACAGGTGCTTTTCATTTAGACAGCGAGCGCAAGCTGGCTGAATTGGAATAATCATGATGGCTGCTATAGTACGTGCGGCATTAAACCAGCGTTTGTTGGTATTAGTAATTGGTCTATTGTTGTGTGTCGCTGGTGGATTTGCCGCAAAAAACCTGTCGGTGGACGCCTTCCCTGATGTCACCAATATACAGGTGCAAGTGGCTACGGTCGCCATTGGCCGTAGCCCAGAAGAAATGGAACGGTTAGTCACGGTGCCGGTTGAGATTGCCATGACCGGTCTACCAGGCTTGGTCGAAATGCGCTCATTGAACAAAAGCGGACTATCGCTGATTACCCTGGTTTTCACTGATCAGACAGATGTATTTTTTGCGCGTCAGCTAGTCATGGAGCGCATCATTGATGTCACACCTCGCTTAATACCCGGCATTACACCAGTACTTGGGCCGGTTTCTACCGGATTAGGCGAGGTCTATCAATATACCATCGAGCATCCAGACGACGGTACACGTGCTCTAACCACTGAAGAACTCACCGAACGCCGCACTATTCAAGACTGGGTAGTCCGTCCATTGTTACGATCAATTCGTGGCGTAGCAGAAATCAACTCAATGGGCGGGCACGTTAAGGAATATCAGGTCTATGCCAGTCCCAACAAGCTGCGACATTATAATCTGACACTGACGGATGTGGACCGTGCTCTGGCCAGCAATAATTCCAATGCGAGTGGAAATATACTGGCATTGCACTATGAACAATACCTGATCCGTGGTGTGGGTCTGATTGCTACGCTGGACGACATTCGCAACATTGTGCTCAGAGAAATGGATGGTGTTCCGATTTATGTACGTGATGTTGCCGAAGTTACTTTTGGGGGTGAAGTCCGTCAAGGAGCCAGTATCAAGAATGGCTATACCGAATCAGTTGCAGGTATAGTGATGATGCTGCGTGACGGCAATGCCAAGGAGATTGTTGGCAGGATTAAGGAAAAAGTCGCTGAAATCAACGATCGCGGGTTGTTGCCGGATGGTTTGCAAATCGTGCCGTTTTATGATCGCACCGAACTGGTGGATGGCGCGTTATCCACAGTACAAAATACTCTAATGCAATCTCTGATTCTAGTCATAGTAGTGCTATCGATTTTTCTGGGAACCATCCGAACCAGCATTGTCGTTTGCTTTACTTTGATTATCACGCCGCTGATAACTTTCATGGTGATGAATTACAACGGCATGCCCGCCAATTTGATGTCATTAGGTGGGTTAACAATTGCACTAGGTATGATGGTTGATCCCACCGTAGTCGTCGTTGAAAATATTTATCAGCGTCTCGGCCAGGCAAAAGACACAGGCCAGTCCAAGTTTGATGTCATTGTGAGTGCGGTTGCTGAAGTCGGCACACCGGTCATTTTTGGCGTGTTCGTTACGATACTTGTATTCCTGCCGTTAATGACACTCGAAGGCATGGAAGGAAAAACCTTTAGTCCACTGGCAGTTACAATTGCTATCGCACTGCTGGTCGCTCTTTTCGTATCATTATTAATATCACCGGTATTGAGTGATTATCTTCTGCAAGGTGGGGGTGAGCAAGACACAAAAATTGTTGCTGTCTTGAAAGGCGCGTACTTGCGTGTTTTTAATCTGGCCATGCACAATCAGAAAAAAACTATGGTTATCGCCATAAGTTCTCTGATGTTCGCATTTGCGTTGTTTCCTTTTCTGGGTACATCCTTTATCCCGATCATGAAGGAAGGCTCGGTGACGCCAGTGATTATTCGCGCACCTTCCATCTCATTGGATGAAGCTATCAAACTGGAAACAGAAGCAATGCAGTTAATCGCTGCAATTCCAGGAGTTAGGAGCGTAGTGTCTAAACTGGGTCGTGGAGATACGCCCGCGGATCCCGCATCGCAAAATGAATCCGACCCTATTGCCAACTTGGATTTGGAAGGATCGGGCCGAACTCAGGAAGAAATCGAGGAAGATATCCGTAAAGCATTGGAGGTGTTGCCTGGTGTCAATATCGTACTATCGCAACCGATTGCACAACGCGTGGATGAAATGGTCACTGGTGTCCGCTCGCAAGTAGCAATCAAAATATTTGGTGACGATCTGGAGCAATTGCGTAAGCTATCTGAGCAAGTGGCTCGTATTGTTAAATCGACAGCTGGTGCCAGAGATATCCGAATTGAACGCTTATCAGGACAGCAAGAGCTGACGATCAATATTGATCGCCGTGCCATTGCACGGCATGGTATCAATGTTTCAGACGTCAATGAACTGATTTCCACAGCAATTGGTGGCAAGGCCGTTACTCAGGTTTTTGAAGGTGAACGTCGTTTCACACTGCTGTTAAGATTTCCAGAGGAATTTCGCCATGATGTGGAAGCGATCAAGGATCTTTTATTAAGACCCGCCAAGATGACAGCAGAAGGTAAAATTGCACAAGGCGGTATGTTAGTACCACTCAGTGCTGTAGCAGAAATAAAAGTAATTGACGGCCCAGCGATTATTTCGCGTGAATTTGCCAAGCGCCGCGTTGTGGTGGGTGCTAATGTGCACGGACGCGATATGGGTGGATTCGTGGAAGAGCTACAGGAACGTACTGCTAATGAAATTAAACTACCTACGGGTTATTATTTTGTCTGGGGTGGACAGTTTGAAAATATGCAACGCGCAATGGCAACCCTTTCCGTGATCGTGCCGGTTACACTGGCAGCTATTTTCTTCTTGTTATTCATGTTATTCAACTCAGTCAAGCTGGCCGGGCTGATTTATCTGGTATTACCGTTTGCTTCCGTCGGTGGTGTTGTCGGGCTTTTTGTGTCCGGTCAGTATCTATCAGTTCCGGCATCAGTCGGCTTTATTGCGGTGTGGGGTACTTCCATACTGAATGGCGTGGTACTAATTTCTTTCGTGCGGGAGTTGCGAAATAAAGGCTTAACTGTCGAAGAAGCAGTCAGAAAAGCCTGTGAGCAGCGCTTCCGGCCAGTCATGATGACTGCGGCGACTACCGTGCTAGGCTTGGCTCCGTTTCTGGCGGCTACAGGGCTGGGTTCTGAAGTGCAAAAGCCCTTGGCCATCGTGGTCATATGCGGATTAACTACAGCAACGATGATGACCATGGTGGTCATGCCAATGCTGTATCGATGGTTTGATGATAAAACTGATGAAGTACCGCCAGCTCAAACCGAGAAACTATCTCCCCCGGCTGCGTGAAATCTTATTTCTGGTCCGCTGTAAGATACCGATTACCGGCTGTTGCGTTCAATACGTATATCATTCAACCGCTACCTTTTGCACCTGTATGGGCCAAACACCTTTCTCTATTGCTTGCCGGCCATCAAACGCAAGATAACTTTGTCGTCCGTAATGTGGTAGCGGTCGGATCAAGGCTTCGAGTGATGCAGCATCTTGAGCGGAGATAACCGCCAATGATGCTTCTTCATCACGAGCTAAGGTCCAGACTTGCGCAGTACCCTTGTTATTGATTTCATCTGGCCTGGCGGACAGCTGGTTAGCAGCAAGCCAGGCATCAACTTCCGATTCCAGGCCGATAACCAGCGTAGGCGCCGTGGAAAGTGGTTCACGCAGCGCAGCGATTTGTGGTTTGCGGCCTTGCAATTTATCCGCAAGAATTTCAGCAATTTTACGAATCTCGGCTTTAGCAGATAATAAAACTGTCTGCGTAGCGGCGTTAACCATCACTTCGCGCAGGATTGGTGGCGCTTCATCAAGCGCCAGTTGGCGAAATAGGCGCAAATCCGGGTCCAGCGAAACCGATAATGGTTTATCCGTTAATTTCAGCGTAAAAATCTGCTGTTCTTGATGCGAATCAAGTATGTGTGTTGTTGTACCCTGTGAATTTTCAATTACTACTGGAACGCGCAATTGATACGCTGGTCCGGATTGTTTCAGAGTAATTGATAATTCATAACCGGAATCTATCGCAATATTTTTTACCTCACTGATCGTAATAGCCGGCGCACCGGTACGTTCCAACCATTGAGAAAAAAATGGTTGGAGATTCTGTCCCGAAATCATCTCAAATACTTTCTGCAACTCTTGCCACGAAGTAATTCTAAAGCGCTGCACTTTCCACATCCCCTGGATGCCGCGCTGAAAAACCATGTCACCTAGATGATCCCGCAGCATAAAGAAAAACATGGCAGCTTTGTTATAACCGACAATTTTGGATGCACCATGCGTACGTGAAGTAAATGCTGTTAATGGGGCATCCTGACCTGGTTGCAATGCGGCAAAGTCACGTACCCACCCTAATCTCATTTCACGTGCAGCTTCGCTGCTTTCCTGTTCTTTATAGGTATAATCGGCCATGAATGTGGTCAATCCTTCCGACCAGTTGCCACTCGAATAGTCTGGATAAACCCCATTACCCCACCAATTGTGCAACACTTCGTGACCGAGCGAAGTATCGCGGATAAACGGCAATCGCAACACATCAATGCCAAGATAAGTCAATGTAGGCATACCAAATCCGGTCGGCGTAGGGCTCGAAACCACACTGAATTCAGTGTAGGGATATTCGCCAATCCAGGATTCGTAGAGATTCAAATAGCGCTTCACCGCATCCAGATAATCCTTTGATAAATTACTAATTTGTGGATGAAAGTAGGTGCGTAATTGAATTGGTTTGTGATTAACACTCTGGTGAGTCTGTGTTTCAATCACATACGGTCCTGTCATCAGATCAATCCCTTCGGTTGGATGAAAAAATTCAAAAGCAGCGTAATAACCTTGCTCCGATTCACTTTCTTTCATCAATTGGCCTGCCACCAAGCCTTTCTGACCGCTCGGCAGTTCAATGCTGATCTTATATCGCGCCAAATGTCCAACTATGCGCGGATACCAATTCGATCCATCCGGTAAAAACGAACCAGATTCACCACTTACCGCGACCGGCTTTCCTAATGTCTGCTGATGATCCAGAGAAGTATCCAGTGCAGCCAATGTCCCTTTCCACTGTATCAGAAACTGGATTTGATTCCTGAAATGAACCGGAATGTTCCAGATATGCATTTGATTGATTTGCTCACGGCCAACGCCCAGTGGCCCATCATTAAACTCCGCTTGAGTCACTTCATAGGCCGCTCCCAGCATCAATTGCAACTCTCGTGGATTGTGAACGGTAATAAGGCTTTTTCCTACGATGGTGCGATTTACAGGGTCAATTTTTACCGTGATATCGTACTCGACGTCATTAAAATTCATTGGTACAGGCATCGACAATACCTGCCCTGACACAGAGTAAAAAAACAGAAATAAAAAGCAACTTTTAATTAAACTATCAACTGTCATAGATTGAAATAAAATTAAAGATTCAAAGTAGGAAATTTTGCAATGACTAGCACTTCTATACCATCTCGCTCGATTTTGATCGGCAACCAGGTTCCGGGCGCTTGCCGTTTTACAACATTAATCACATCTTCGGTAGCTTTGATCGGCACACCGGCCATTTCCAGAATTACATCTGAAGCCATGAATTCCGCAGCTTCGGCAATGCTATTTTTCTCGACTTGCAGCACCACTGCTCCGCCCCGACCCATTTCGTAGCGTATTCCCAAGCGCTGAAATTGCGGTCTGAAAGACTCAGAAACATGCGGCAACACGCCAAAAACAGCGTCAGCAACACCTTCAACTAACTGCTTACAAGATTTACTGCTATCCCACGGTAACAATGCAATAACATTCTGGATACCTAGGTCATGTAGTTGATGCGTCACACCAAAACCGTGCAGCACATGGCCCGTACCCATAACCCCCACAACCAGCGGTTTTTCCGGATCGGTAGATTCTGTTGTGGCTTGTTGCAGTACCTGGGCCATGGCACGATCCCATAATTGTTGCCCACCGATAAAACGACGGAAATCCGGATCATCTGGTGTAATTTCGCCTGTTTTCTTGTCTTTGCGGTCATGTTGCTTGTAAATCGGCAGTAAAAAATCCATATACGCCTGACTTGGCTCCGCCGGACGCGTCACCCCTTCTCGTTCTTCCAACGGAACGCCATAAAAGCCCTTTTCTGCCACTTGATGGCGCAATTTTGTTTCAATATTCAATGCGACCATTGGGATACGATTCATCCGCGCAAAATGAAACAGAGGTAAATATAGATTGGCATCCGTATTCCAAACCCGATCCCACTCAGCTGCACGAAGGAATTCCTTTTCACCCAGCTCGCCGGCAATCCATTTATCCAATGCTGCTTGCACGCGACGTGGGAACATCTCGAATCCAATCACCATATTGGGGCGCACGACGTGTAAAGCCACCAATGTTTGTAACTGCCAACGATGATGATCCGCATTGACATGCGTTTCGCCCAACAGCACCACCGAAGCCTTCGTTGCACGTGCGATGATTTCCTGTTGTGAGGTTTTACCCAAACCTGGAACTACCCAATCCCCCAATGGCACGCAATCTTTTGGTACCGGTTTTTTTGCTGGAGTAATGGCGTTTGCCAATGCGGTATTTACGCATAGACTCAGTAG
Organism: uncultured Nitrosomonas sp.; assembly: GCF_902826915.1. GTDB lineage: Bacteria > Pseudomonadota > Gammaproteobacteria > Burkholderiales > Nitrosomonadaceae > Nitrosomonas. Next base: position 37,959 of record NZ_CADEGP010000010.1, on the reverse strand, counting down.
CAAGACGGTCACGCTAATAATTCTGCTACAGCGGTTTACATTAAAATTTGCCATTTCTTTGATTATCCTGTTAACAGATTCATAAAATCAGAGGGTCATCCAACCCATTTACGTGCATTTCGAAACAAACGCATCCAAGGCCCATCCTCTATCCAACCAGAGCGAGCATCAGGATACCAGGAATGTTGCGTCACTCGAAATACCCTTTCCGGATGCGGCATCAACACATTAAAACGTCCATCCGAGGTAGTCAATCCGGTGATGCCTTGGAGCGATCCATTCGGATTATCAGGATACTGCTCGGTTACTTGTCCGTGGTTATCTACAAATCGTAGGGTCACTAAGGATGCAATGTTTTCAGACTGACCGGAAAATTCCACCTTACCTTCACCATGCGCCACCGTGATCGGCATTCGGCTTCCGGCCATGCCATCAAAAAATAGCGATGGACTGGGTTGTACCTCCACCATGACAAAGCGCGCCTCAAATTGCTCCGATAGATTGCGTTTGAAGCGCGGCCAATGCTCTGTACCTGGTATGATCTCATGCAGATTACTCATCATTTGGCAACCGTTGCACACCCCGAGTGCAAATGTATCGCTGCGCTGAAAAAATGCTTCGAATTCTTCACGTGCGCGTGGATTGAACAAAATTGATTTAGCCCAGCCTTCACCCGCGCCCAGCACATCGCCATAGGAAAATCCGCCACATGCAACCAATCCCATAAAATCTTTTAATAACAATCGACCTGACAGGATATCGCTCATATGCACGTCGATCGCGGCAAAACCAGCATGATCGAAAGCCGCCGCCATTTCCACATGTCCATTCACGCCTTGCTCACGCAATATCGCCATACGCGGACGCACTCCCGTTTGAACGAAAGGCGCAGCGATATCGTCATCAACAGCATAACTTAATGTAACCTGCAATCCTGGGTCATCCGCATTAAGAATCCGGTCATATTCCTGCTGCGCACAAGTTGGATTATCACGCAGCTTTTGCATCTGATACGTGGTTTCCGACCAGGCACGTTGCAAATCCACCCGCTTCTCCGCCAACACCGGCTTGTTATTGCGCATCAAGCGGACTTCATCGGTTTTATTCAAGTGGCCGATGGTGAAACTGACATCTCGCAACCCAGCCTCGGTTAACACCTGCAGCACCTCCCGGTGCTGTGTAGCTGCAATTTGAATCACAGCACCCAGTTCTTCATTGAAAAGTACCGCCAAAAGGTGTTCTAGGAAACGCCCCTCCAATTGCTCAGGTCGCAATTCCGATCCATCGATATCACAGCTGTGCGGATCAAAGCACAACTGATCCAGATTCACGGTCAAGCCAGTATGTCCGGCAAAAGCCATTTCACATAATGTCACGAATAAGCCGCCATCGGAACGGTCGTGGTATGCGAGCAGCTTGTCCATTTCGTTGAGCTGCTGAATCGCGTTGAAAAAATTTCGTAAGCGTTGTGCGCCGGTTTTGCCGTCAATATTCGGCGCAATATTGCCAACTTGCTTATACACCTGCGCCAATGATGAACCACCAAGTCGATTTTGGCCTTGCCCCAAATCAATCAGAATCAATTCAGTATCGCCGCAATCGGTGCGTAATTGTGGTATCAGGGTTTTGCGCACGTCCTTCACTGTTGCAAAAGCAGTGATAATCAGCGATAACGGTGCCGTAACTTCCTTGCGCGACCCCGATTCTTCCCAGGCAGTTTTCATCGACATCGAATCTTTTCCGACCGGTATGCTAATGCCTAGTTGTGGGCACAATTCCATACCAACAGTATGCACTGCGTCATACAATCCGGCGTCTTCACCTGAATGTCCGGCTGCGGCCATCCAATTGGCCGACAATTTAATCTTTTCAATTTTGCCAATTGATGCCGCCGCAATATTTGTAATCGCCTCACCCACCGCCATGCGCGCTGCCGCTTTGAAATCTATCAAAGCCAATGGCGTACGTTCGCCAATGGCAAATGCCTCCCCCAAATAGGTCTGATACCCCATGCTGGTCACCGCAACGTCGGCAACTGGGATTTGCCATGGACCAACCATCTGATCACGCGCTGATAGGCCGCCGACACTGCGATCGCCGATGGTAATTAAGAAAGTTTTATCGGCCACCGCAGGCAAATGTAGCACTCGATAGACGGCCTCGGTCAAATTCACACCCTGCCAATCAATTATCGGAAGTATTCGAATATGATGAGCAACGTCGCGCGTCATTTTTGGCGGCTTGCCAAGTAGCACTGGCAACGGCATATCAACCGGCGCTGTAAGGGATTGCGCATCGATTACCACCAATTGTTCGTCGCTCGTGGCTTCACCCACTACGGCGAACGGGCAGCGTTCGCGCTCGCAAATGCTTTGGAACAACGCCAGAGATTCTGGTTTGATCGCCAGAACGTAGCGCTCCTGTGCCTCATTGCTCCAAATCTGCATCGGTGACAAACTGGTTTCTTCGGAAGGAACATTGTGCAAATTAAAACGCCCACCACGGCCAGAGTCATGCACCAATTCTGGGAACGCATTGGATAAGCCTCCCGCTCCCACGTCATGGATAAATAAAATCGGATTCTCAATACCGCTTCGCGGTAGTTGCCAACAGCGATCGATAACTTCCTGCGCACGCCGTTGCATTTCCGGATTACCTCGTTGCACCGAATCAAAATCCAATGCTTCGGTATTGCTACCGGTATCCATGCTGGAAGCTGCGCCACCACCCAAACCAATCAGCATACTCGGTCCACCCAGTTGAATCAGCAACGAGCCTGCAGGGAATTTTTCCTTACGCACATGCAAATCTGAAATCTGGCCGACGCCACCCGCCAGCATGATTGGCTTGTGATAACCACGCATTTCTCCGCCCAGGCGCTCTTCAAAAGTGCGGAAATAACCCGCTAAATTGGGGCGTCCGAATTCATTGTTGAATGCCGCCCCGCCAATCGGACCTTCCAGCATAATCTGTAACGCTGATGCGATGCGTCCGGGCTTACCATAGGTTGCTTGATTATCGGTTCCATCGTACTCCCACGGTTGCACAAACTCCGGAATATTCAGATTGGATACCGAAAAACCGCATAATCCGGCTTTTGGTTTTGCACCCCGACCCGTTGCGCCTTCATCGCGAATTTCACCGCCGACACCCGTTGCAGCACCTGGAAACGGTGAAATCGCAGTCGGATGGTTGTGTGTCTCCACTTTCATCAACACATGCGTTTTTTCCTCGGCGTAACCATATGCTCGCTGACTATCCGGATAAAAGCGCTTTATTTTTGCTCCCTCAATGACGCTGGCATTATCGGCATATGCCACCAGCGTGCCTTGCGGATGACTTTGATGCGTGTTGCGTATCATAGCAAACAGCGATTTATCCTGAGCCTTGCCATCAACAATCCAGTCTGCGTTGAATATTTTATGGCGACAATGCTCGGAATTGGCCTGCGCGAACATCATCAATTCGACATCGGTTGGATTGCGCTGCATGTGCTGAAAATGATTCAACAAGTACTCAATCTCATCCAATGACAAGGCCAATCCCATATTTTGATTTGCCTGTAATAAAGCCTCAATACCACCGTGCATCACATCAATCGTGTTGAGCGACTGCGGCGGAAAATGCTGGAATAGTTTGGCGACATCATCAAATGAAGAAAACGCAGCTTCGGTCATACGGTCATGCAGCAAAGAAACGAGATGAGATTTATCATCAATCGAAAGTTGTGCGCTGCATTGGATATAATACGCAATCCCGCGCTCAATACGTTCAACAGTGGTTAAACCGCAATGCTGGGCAATATCCGTCGCTTTTGTAGACCACGGTGAAATTGTGCCCGGACGCGGCAAAACTAAAAGAAACTCGCCTGAATGGTATTCCTCTTCCTGCACCTGATTGTGGTTAAGTATTTTTCTCAGCACATTCAGTTCATTATCGTGCAAATTACGCGTCACCGAACAAAAATGCCAATATTCTGTATGAATGGCTGTTACTGGCAGATTGAGGGTTCTAATTTGATTAAGTAATTTCTCCAGACGAAACGGAGAAAGGGCACGTCCACCACAAAATTGGAGCATCAGAGAAAATAAAGCAATTATTTAAAGATTGCAATTTTACACGAGAAGATGTACTTATCGCTGATCATCCCGTGAGTGTGAGAAATATGATGACTGCTGATCCGATTTGGCTTACCGCAGAAATACGCGAAATAGAACACCTGGCCACCCTGCTGCCCGAACCTCCCCGGCTAATGGAAAAGGCAGGTCTGGCCGCCGCACAAATCATCCGCGACCAATTACACAAAAAACCTGGCCACCATGCATTGGTGCTCGCTGGCCCGGGCAATAACGGCGGCGATGCTTTCGTTGTAGCGCGGTATTTGAAGGAATGGGGAAATGCGGTTACTGTGGTTTTCAACGGCGACCGCAATATCGCTCCACCAGATGCTAAACAAGCCATGCAAGCCTGGATCGATACTGGTGGTGAAATTCTCACTGACATACCCGATAGCGATCCAAACTGGGATGTGGTGATTGACGGCCTATTCGGCATCGGCCTGGATCATTCTCGAAGCCGCCCCATCGAAGACAAGTATCGCGAATGGGTGGATACCGTCAATCGCATGAATGTTCCCATCGTATCCCTGGATATTCCCTCCGGTCTCGGCAGCGATAATGGCTGTATTTATGGCACAGCAATCCGCGCCAGTATCACCGTAACATTTATTGGTCTGAAACCCGGGCTGTTTACCAACTTTGGGTCGGAATGCTGCGGCGAAATAGTGTTGCGCGATCTGAATATTCAGTTACTTTCACTACCAGAACCTAATATATGGCTGTTAAATAAGTACCTTGCACAATCATTTCTGCCGCCGCCCCGCGCAGCGAATAGCCATAAAGGTTCATACGGTAACGTAGCGATTCTCGGTGGCTCTACCGGCATGATAGGCGCCGCACTACTGGCAGGCCGATCGGCATTGCATCTGGGCGCGGGGCGAGTCTATCTCGGTTTACTAGCCGATAACGCGCCACCGGTCGATCTTTCACAACCGGAATTGATGTTACGCCACCCGTCTGAGCTTTTCGCGTTGGAATGTTTGAATTGCCTAGTCATTGGCCCCGGTTTGGGACAATCCAAGGAAGCCTTGTCGTGGCTGGAACAAGCATTAAAGAGTAAACAGGTACTCGTGATAGATGCCGATGCGCTCAACTTGATTGCACAGCATCAAAAATTAGCTAAAAAACTCAGCCAGCGCAGCGCTTCCAGTATCCTGACTCCACATCCTGCCGAGGCTGCACGACTTTTAAATACCGACACTGCGACCGTGCAAAACGATCGCATGCATGCTGCGAATCAAATCTCACAACACTTCAATTGTTATACCGTGTTGAAAGGCGCTGGCAGCATTTGTTGTTTCCCGGATGGAAAGCGTTATCTGAATACTAGCGGTAATCCTGGGTTGAGTACCGCCGGCACTGGCGATGTATTAGCCGGATTTATTGGCGCACTGATCGCACAAGGTTTAAATCCTGATCAGGCACTATTGCCTGCGGTCTACTTGCATGGCGCTGCAGCAGATCATCTATTACAGCAAAATTATGGGCCGCTGGGAATGGTTGCATCAGAAGTTATCGGTGTGGCGCGATTGCTGCTCAATAAGTGGACTTCCCAAAACGAGTCAACAAGAGTGAAGAAAATAATATTGGCGCACAAGCAAGGCAAGTGATGTTCGGTCTACTGATATTTAGCCCTGGAGATTTCCGTAATTACATTAGATCAAACAGTGCTAACTGAATCTTTATTCTGGCTTTTACAATCTTCAGCGGCTGTGACAGTCTCTTCGGCTGCAACAATCTGATTCTTGCCATTTCTTTTAGCAAAATATAACGCTTCGTCAGCTCGCTTGAACAAGCTATCCTGTGATTCCCCCGGCTGCAATTGCGCAACACCAGCGCTAAATGTAATCAACAATCGATCATTTCCATGCAGAAAGAATTTCTTGGTTAAATAGCGCCGTATCCTTGCAACCGTTGATATCGCCGTTTTTAACCCGGAATTAGGTAACAAAATTGCAAATTCCTCTCCACCATAGCGTGATATTACATCATCCCGGCGCACAGTTTCTTTGACTGCCTCAACCAAGTATTTCAACGCGTCATCACCCACATGATGCCCATGCGTATCGTTTAACTGTTTAAAATTATCAATATCCAATAAAGCAAAGCAGAGTGTTCCCTCGCTGCGAGTTAACTGTACAACCTCACGTTTAAATGCAGTATCTAATCCTCGTCGATTCAATGCACCTGTGAGATGATCTTCTTGCACTTGTTCGCTCATTTCTTGCAATTGTATTTCAAGCTGATTGATTTGATTTTGTGCTTCGTCAATTTCTGCGCGCACAAATGCCAGATCATTGCGATGATTAAGCACATTATTTTGCACTTTTTTAGTTTCTTGCATTATCTCAGTAAGTAATTGATTTATATCTTCAATATTATTAGCTTTACTGATTCTTTCGGAATAACATTCTAATTTTTCATGATACCCACCCGTGGCATCTGAAAGTTCCTCAAGATTGGAAATTAGTGAGGCTACCATTTGCCGCATGGTTTCCCTTGTCTTGTTCAGGCTTTGCTTTACTTTGGCCTGTCTCTGTATTATTTTTTCGAGCGAAAATTCAGCTTGCGCTATTAGCTGCATATCCAATGGCTTAGACATGACTTTCTTCAGCTTGGAAATCTGCGTTTTAATCCACTGATCTTCCGACAATAATTCGCTTGTACTATCCATCAGCATGTTTAACAAATTAAGCAAGCCCTGCTGTATACTCGTTTTGTCTTCATTACCCAATTCTAGCCTAATACAAAATTTCCGAAAGCTGGCGATAAACTGCTCCATTGCTAGCTTACTTTGAATTTTTTTAACCTGCTTACCTAAAGATCTAGCTTCGTCTGCCAGAATCTTATCTGCAACCTGATTAGCAATAATTTGATCTAGAATCTGTGCCAGCAATTCTAACAACTGATCTGTATAGCTGCTGATTTCACATTCTTGCGCCAGAATATCTTCTTTGAAATGTGATTTTTGCATAGAAGAATTTGCACCTGATGCTGATATCGATATATTTTCGACATTACCTTCTGACTCTTGAAAAGCCCAATTCGAGGACTTCCACGACTGAACTAATGCCATTAATTCACTATGAATAAGTTCAGGACTGCCAGAAAATTCAACTAGCATCTGTTTTATTTTTTTTCTTTTATTTGCACTTTCAGAAAATTTCTCCGAACTAACGACATCATCGAATAAGCTGTTAATAACTTTTACCCAGGATGCTCCAGGTATAGATTGCGCAGTATCAATCGGTGAAGCAGTCGTGGTAGAACCTGTTACAGTCGCAACACATTTTATCAATACAGATTTATAACTATGCCAGTTGTTATCTTTGACAGCCTGCTCTAAGTTATTAACACAATTAAGTAGATTCGGCGTGTGACACGGAAATTCTTTCGCCAGCTCTAGGAGCATTTTTGCAGTAATGCCAGATAAATTATTATCTGGATTACCTGCGATTTTATTGTATAGCTTAAGATAATTTTCGGGAGTAGGTTGTATTTTGAGTATCGCAAGCTGCTTTAATGTCTCACGAGCGATCACGGATGGACTAGCATTAGCAAATTGATTCATATTACCACTCCATACCATTACCCGACTGAAACTCTAGCAGCATAAATATAAGCAATAACATAAGCTTAATGATCTAAAATTAACCGCTTACAATAAATTTCAAGTTTGTCACTCAATTACTCACAACCACCTGAATCCTTTTTGATACTAAATATCCGGACTAAACTCATCTGTTGTATATATAACTACGGGGTTCTGAGTATTTTTCATAATAATCTTACAAATAGAAAACCAATTTTCCTACCCCGAGAAGAAATATCTAAATGTTATTTTTTGAGCAGCAGTAACCGAAAGACCATCTGATTAACCCTACTTTATTTGGTATTATAAAATACGCACAGGATAGTAAACAGGAGAACTGACGACAATTATGGCGGTATTTCGCAATAAAGAAACATGCCTAAATCTAGTTTAATCTTCTGCAGATATCGAGATTAAACTGAAATCTGCCGTGGGTAATTTTTGCTTTTCCTTGGACGAGGGTTATTGCCCAATGCGATCAACCCGGAAAGTTTCTCCACAATTGGATTTTTCTTGCACTGGCGCATCCATGATCAGATTTTCAAGATCAGCACCTGGGATTAACTCAGCTGACAAACTCAACTGAATTTCCATTAGCATTCCTTGCCGATTACAATCCAGTTTAATTCGGTCTCTGGCAGCAGAACCCAAAACCACTCCCAAGCGATTGAGAAAATCTTCGGTACGTACCTGTTGATCAATCCTGCGATTCATAAAATAAGCCATGCCGGAATCATTAAATTGCCGAGCCAAATCAACAGATACATCAAAAAATTCACTCACTGACCAGTTTCCCTGACAGGTACCATGCTTATGCCACTGATGCCGCTCCAGACAAGAACCAGCTACCACACTGGGCATTACCTCGGCCAGTGATACTTGAGACGCGGCACCCAATTGAACGACCGGATAATCACAAAACTCATCTTCCTTCTTTTTTACTGAACCGCAAAATGCATAATTTTTATTACAGTTTTTTTTGTTCGGCCATAAACCATGTAACGCAAAATGCCTGGCTTGATAAGCATGCGGATCTGAAATTTTACATTCCGGTTTATCTGATTTAGTTTCACAGAAAGCAGGTTGCCAAGACAGTGCCAGCACATAGCTATCCGCCTCACCTGCAACATTACAGCCATTACCTCCCTCGCCACTTCCGTTAACTTTCGAGCTTTGGCCTGATAAATGTGCCTGACCACATGCCGCACCTACCCATCGCGCTTTAGGATTTACATTGGGTAAGACAACTCGATACCAGACAGGGTGATTTGGATTGATAACCTCGATAATCTCATACTGATTGCCCACCACAATTTGTGCATTATCCGGGTTGGTCGACTTATTTTTTGAAACAAAGGCTGGGCAAGACTGCTGTGCAGAGAAAATACCGGTAACCTTATCCGCAAATACGGGATGAATGAACAAGAACGCCAACACGGTCAGCAAGACCCGAAGAATCCTACGGTTGCGAAATCCCGCGCTGATATCGCTCCATTGATTTACCATTATTCTGGATAAATGTCTGTCGAATAAGCTATGACAATTGCTACGCCTGGATCATTAATCACTATTTCGTCAGAAATTGACTTGCAGGTGCTGGCTTCCCTATGTAATACCCCTGAGCATAATCGATATCCATTTTCTCTATCAAGGAAAGTATTTCTGCGCTTTCGACAAATTCAGCTGTAATTTTTTTGCCAAAACCTCTTGCAACACTGCAGAGTGCATTCACCAGAATAAGATCATCACTATTCTCGCTTAAGTTACGTATAAACGAGCCATCAATTTTGACAACCTCAACCGGCAATTCCCGCAAATAATAAAACGACGAAAAACCAACCCCAAAATCATCCAACACAAAGCCACATCCTAATTCTATAATTTCCACCATCAATCCGCGCGCTCCAGGCAAATCTTCAAGCGCTGCTGTTTCAGTGATTTCAAACATCAAACATGCCGGATCCATTTCATGCAATGTCAATTCTGCCTTAAGTATAGGCAACAATTCAGGGTCATTGAAGGCATGCGCAGACAGGTTAATCGAAAAATTAACTTTAAATCCAGCCTGGTAAATTTCAGCCACTTGCGCTATGGCTTTGCGCAATACCATATGATCAATTGCATGAATTAACCCAGTATGCTCTGCAGCGGGAATAAAGTCTGCCGGCGATAGCACCGTGCCATCGATGTCTTGCATGCGCAGCAATACTTCATAATGTGAAATTTCTTTCGATTTAACATGCATAATCGGTTGTAAATACAATATAAAATTATCATGTACATGCGAGTATTCGATCTTCTCTTTCCAATACACCAACGTATGAATGCGTTCGCGACTGCTGTCTTTATCCGAGAACAGGTACCAGGCATTCCGCCCCATCGCTTTTGCCTGATACATGGCAAGGTCAGCCGCCGCCAGCAAATCATGTATATTGGCGCCGTGTTCTGGAAATAAGGCAATCCCGATGCTGGCCGAAATTTTATGGGTACGATTATTGATTGTTAATTGTGCCAAACTCAGTTGATCCAGTACCTTCTTAGCGACGCCTATCGCCCCATTAGCATTAATTTCCGGCAAAATAATCGCAAACTCATCTCCTCCCAGACGCCCTGTAATGTCATCCGCCCTAATGTTTTGCGCCAGCATGCTTGAAACCATTTTAAGCAACGTGTCGCCGGCTTGGTGCCCACTGGTATCATTGATATACTTAAAGCGATCCAAATCAAAAAATAACAACGCACCTGGATGGTCATACCGTTCAGCCCGACTAAGCACCTGCTCCAACTCTTCACTAAAACGGCGCCGGTTATACAAATTAGTCAACGGATCATGATCCGCTAGCCAAGCTAAATGCCCTTCAACCCGCTTATACTCGGTAACATCCAGACCGACTGATAAAATTGACGGCTCGCCGGGAGAATTCCGGGGCAAATGAGAATGCAGCCAAGCGACATGACGTGTTGTTCCATCTTTACAATGTGTAATAGCCTCATGGCGCAATTGCATCCTTTGTCCGGCATGAACTTCTTGAATGTGGAAAAATAAGTCATGCAATTCATAATCCGGAATTAAGATATCCAGAAAAGATTTACCAAATAATTCACCTTCCGAATAACGAGTTAGCATTTCTCCATAAGCGTTTAATGACATAATTTCGCCGTCAGAATCCTGTGTTAATACGATCGCCTGCGCCGTATCTAGTAAATTCTTCACAAAATCTCGTTCTTTACTGAGTGCATTCTTTTGTTCAATAAGCATTGCGGTACGGCTTGATACTTCTTGCTGTAGTTTTTCCAGCTGCAGCGATAAAGACACAGCCGCTTCCGACAACGTATCGACCTCATCTCGGAAACGTTGCACACGACCTGTAGAGGCCAGCGATAAGCGGAATTTCTCAAACTGTCCATTGGCAAGAAGCGGGAGTACAAACGCGACATCTTTGAGCTTTGCCAATAGCCTGGTAAAAATAAAAAATAACAAAATCTCAGAGCAAATTAGCCCAAGCAAACCGATTAATGCAATTTTCCAGATTGAATCATGAATATTAATTACTGCAGCCGTAACATCCATGATGACAACCAAATGAGCTTTATCTAGCTCATATGAATTGAGTGGAAATACTTTTAATTGAAAATACTGATCATTCCGGTGAACCTGAGCGCCATCGCTCAGTGCAGTCATATCTTTATAGTTCTGAGCCGCCTTTTTGAGAATCTCAAGATTTCTTTCTTTGTTGGTCAGTGCTGAAATATAGATATTCCAATACAAGAGATCAGAATCGCCATTTTGTAAACTATCCGGCTCCTTGACCAACAACCCCATATCGGCACCGGATAACCGCTTAAAAGCTAAAAGCACATCCGCCAAAGAAATTCCCATGACGACGACACCCGCTTTCTTTCCTTCTACCAGCAAAGGCGCAACGATGTATTGGATACAACTTTCCCGGCAGAGTAACGGATTTATCGGCCGTTCGGATTGATTAACCTGACCCACCCAATCCGACAGTAAAATACCATCATCGATATTGGCAGCCAAACTATCCCAACTGGCGCTCAGTTGATTCGATGGGTTATAAAAATGAATGAATTCAACACTATTATGAAATTGCAGCAACGCCCAATGTGCATCAAAAGCATTGCTAATGGTTTCCTCGTCATTCATCAACAAAGCTTTTTTCATGCCATCCAGAAACGGAATCATTTCAGCAAGCTGATATAAATTCTGCGTAGTATTCTGGATCAAACTATTGACTTCTCTGGAATACCGCCGGTAATCATCCTCTCGCTGATTGTCAAAATTAGCCATCAAACTCAGATAGCTAACAAAACAAAACAGCATCACAACGGCCAGTAATATCAAACTGCTGCTGAATGAAATTTTCCATCTCAGGCTGCGGAACCTGCGGCCCTGATAGTTCGGTACAATAGACGCTTTTTCCAATTTAACCCCGGAATTAGTTTCCATCAGGAACCTGCCTAGAAACGATAAGAACCCAGAATCCCATAAAGATGCCAGTGTTGTTCTGTGTCTAAAGGCGATGGATTATCCAATCTTGATAGCCAAGCAGTTCCATTCACATAATGATATTCAGCACGCAGCATGAACGCCGGAGTAACATTCCAGCGTAAGCCTACGGTAATGTCTTTGGCAAAACGTGTATGAGATATTCCGCCAGAAATCTTTGCAAATTCACTTCCGTCTCGGTCAGATCGATCAGTAAATAGAGCATCATACCGTACAATACCTTCCCATTTTGGAGTAAAACGATATTCACCCTGGAAGTAATAACTCTCGCCAACGATGTCTATCCCGTTGAGTCCCCGGGGGGCTGGCGGCGTTCTAAAACCATTATTATAGTCGAAGGGACGTATCGCATATTCGGAAGTCAACGTCCACCGCTCTGCATTATACTGGGCAGAAAAAATCACTGGTGTGAACTGCAATGCACCTGGTCCCAAGGGATCATTCAATCGGTTATTAGGATCGTAGGATGTATTCAGCCATATTCCACTGATACCCAAACGAAGACGCTTGTCATTCGTCTCAAATATTCCACGACCAATATACGAGATTTCTCGATTTAAATGCCCTTTTCGTACATCACCAAGAAGCGAACTTTCAGTGTCCTTATCACCTACAACTGGCAACGTTATGCCAAATTGGGCAGAAAATGTACCCCAATCAACCACCGCAGTATCACCATAGAGTTGCACCGAATCACTTGAAAGCCCCAAATTTCGAGTGCGATCAAAATAGATCGACTGTGGCAAAAGAATGCTGGGGCGCGTAAACGCCACATCTCGGGTTTCATTATAAAAACCGAAGGGATTCTTCAATCGACCCACTCGAATACCAAATTGGTTTGCTTCGTGAGCATACAACTGATAGTCGAAAATAGCATAATCAAGGCGCGGCTCACCCGAATTTCCTTCACCAGCACGACGTGACAACACCTGCGCCGACAACTGCAGCCTCGGAAGCGGCCGCACCGAAGCATTGAATCCAGCTTCAGTCAAACCGAAACTACCACCTTTGTCACTATTTCCAAAAACATCATTATCGGAAGTTGTGATATAAGCCTGGCTGACAAAGCCATGAAACTGTAAATCCCCTGGGCGGTCTGTCGAACGTAACCATTGCATCGCAGTACTTACCAATCCGGTTTTTTCGGTAACACTACTGACCTCAGTCTCGGTAGCTTGAGCAAGTAAATCTGTACTTCTCAACCTTTCACTACGCGGCCTGATCAATTCAGATTGTTTTTGCGTTGGAGATTCCTGAGCTTGAGCAGAAACATTTCCAATCACAAATAACAAAATAACCCCCTTGGCAACCCATTTGGATGGATTGCCAAAGTAGCTATTTAATCTGGAGCACGTTAACATTTTCATTAATATTGGCTCTCCACAAATAACCTATCGCCCCTGGGGTATTGGCAACCTTATCAAGCATCTCTTCTATTGAATTAACTCTGACAGGCGCCTGACCCGTACCCGAAAATACTAAACGATCCCAGGTGGACCTTAACTGATAAGGAAATACATTCAGTTTTCCCTTCGAAACCGCTTTATGCAATTGATCATCATCGGACAATACGAATACCCGAATCTTGGTTCCATTCGGCCAAGTTTTCAGGCTCATACTAAAAATGGAGCGCAATGAGTTAGCCGAAAGCGCCACTTCACTGACATTCGGGTTGGTCACAATCTCAAAATGATCATTCGCCCTGGCATCAGCCTTAACACCTAAAAGGCCGACAAATATCACAAACCAAAAGTATGATCTGGCTCTTGACAAAAGGTAGCTTGATATTCGAGCTTGTATTAAAAGATGAAGTAAATTCAAGAAACAAGTCCCTAATTTAAGGATGTTCCATTAATGAGTAATGATTGAGGTTATATTCACCATTATCGGTCACAACCTCCCATGCGCCGCGGTGTACTTCATACATTCTTTCCAAAGCATCCTCTACTTTCACATAATAAGGCCTGCGAATACCGTGATAATCAACCGGGGGGCCAATCGGATTAAAGTTCAAACCATAAAAACCCATCAATTTATTTAGCGCAGGATCTGCTACCGACAACCAATGTCTGATGTCATATTTGACTGACATGCGCATGACGCCCGCCATAAGCACCAATCCAATACTAAGCGAAGAGCGACGATCAGAGGAACGCCGATCTTGCACTTCTCTTTTTTCCCCGTCGATTTCTTCGTTTTGCTTGCGACGGTCTCCCCTACGCCGATCAAACTGACTGACAACCAGGAAACGTGAAATTTCAGCAGTATGTTGGCGAGGCAACGCTTTGACATCACATAGCGTTGGATCCAGTTGTCCATACAACTGTACTGGCAGAAGCTTCTCGGGCCTGGATGAGTCAGGCAAAATCAGTCTTACGGTACCAATATATGCCTTGGAAGGACGATAACGCAAAAGAATGTGTGATGAGTGACTATCATAACTATCCATTTCCTTCTGATCCGGACACAGCATCGGATCAAAGCCAGGCAAACGTTGTTCAACACACAATACCTGATAGCGAATCCTATAAACATGCTCCAACAGCTCAGCGGTATCAGCGACAACAAGTTCAAAGAATTTCTGAAAGTTTTGATACAAATCACTCATAGAATCACCCAGTTTGGTTTTAAAATTTACCGTATCCACATTTAATTGAATTTTTCAAGCAATTCGTAATTACTCAAAAAATTAATAAGATAATGAATTGGTTAATAGCATGAGCTGACACCATACATCACATTTACGATATTTCATTAGTAATAAAACGCAATAACTACAGTGTATTTTCTATTTTACTGGCGCAATACAAACACTTTCCCATATCTACAAGTAATGCATATTCAATTGCACTGGTCATTTAAGTATATTTAAAGCGAATATTCAACTGGTCACTATCGATTTATCGAAGAAATTCACAAATGATTCAAGCTTGTGCACAATAAACAACATTTACACTCAGCGTAAAGAATTTTATCGAGATGGATTATCTAGTCGCCCCTGAAGTACTCCCAAGCATTTGATGGTAAGAATAAGTATTTTGTTTTTGCTGATCCTGTCGACCAGGAAAGAGCTTTGCACGGTTAGAGTCATTTTCAGGTGTGAATGATGACATAATAATGTTCTAAATCATATTGTTGAGTTAATTGATATGAGTTTTTCTAAGTTTGATGTCACCCGCCGCACCCGCAAAGGAAACTTTCTTAATCAAATCGATTACCTGATTGATTGGGAACCGATAGAAAAAGCAATCGCTGAACATTATGCCCCCACATATGATGCCGCAGGCTGTCCTGCCTATCCCGGGTTGCTGCTGTTCAAGATGTTGCTGGCAAGAATCTGGCACGGTGGACTCAGTGATGATCCGTTGAAGACATGGCTAACGCGAATGTACGTAATGCGATTTTTGAGCCTAAATCTGGAACACGATGTTCCAGATCATTCGGTACTGTCTCGTTTCAGGACACGATTACCACAAGCGCATGCCTGGGATGATTTGCTGAAGAAGATCAATCAACAGATCCAAGGGCACGACATCATGGTGACTCAGGGCTGTCACGTCGACGCCAGTATCACGCACAGCCCGCGTAAACCAAAGACCAGGCCATTGTATGAAATGGTTGCAGATCGGGAGAATCGAGACGATGAAGCAGAGGCGAAAGCGGCTATGCGCGTTATTGAAGTTGCTCAACCCGGCGTAGATGCAGAAGCACGCTGGGTTAAAAAAAATGGTAAATCTGTGTTTGGTTATAAACAGCATACGCTGGTTGATAATAATGGCTTGGTTTAGCTGTTGAAATCACTACTGACTCTGCTTGATAAAACCAAGATCTAACCGGGCAAATGCTTGCGCCAGTTTGCAGCCTATCGGCCCGCCACCCAGCACAATCAAGCGCCCCGGACGTTCGGTCAGTGACCAGGGCGCATCAGAAGTGTAATAACGCACGGATTCCAGTCCCGGGATTTTCGGCACCATCGGATGTGCACCGATGGCAATGACAATGGCGCGTGTTGTCAGGGATTGTCCGTTGATCTCCACCGACCACGGTGAAGTAATTCGAGCTTTGCCTTGCAATACCTCGACGCCTAATTGGGTATAGCGCTCAACTGAATCGTGCGGCTCAACCGTTTTGATCACATGCTGAACACGCGCCATCACATCGGAAAAGTTATAATTAATAACATTAGCTTTCTTTGATCTGGATCTAATACTTATTTTGTCAGATTTAGTACGCTATTTTCTGAATTACAGTTAAATTACAGTTGAGTTGAAAGCTGTTATTCTTAGAATCCAGAGTACTGGATATAAGCTTAGTTTCCAAACCACACACAAGTTTTTTCGTTGTAGCGCGAGAGGTTAATCATGACAGACATTGATTATAAAAAACGTCAATTCCTGCAATATGCAACATTGAGCACGCTAGCTGCCACGATGCCTGGCTTCGTTCTTGCTGAAAACCGAAAAATTAACAAGACACCCAATAATTCGTTTAAGGCTGATGTCGAAATCGCACTGACGGCTCAAGCGGCTGATGCCCCTATCCTGCCGGGTGCTCTTACCCATGTTTATAAATACACCGGAAAATTGCTGAAAGGACCTCAAACGACACTTAAAGAACTACCAGGCTACCTAGGGCCGATTCTCAATTTCGAGCAAGGCCAGAATGTTCGAATATATTTTTATAATCAATTATCAGAACCCTGCATCACTCACTGGCATGGCATGCATGTACCGCACCTGATGGATGGGCACCCAATGTATGCCATTTATCGTGGAGAGCGGTACGTGTATGAATTTGAGGTAAAGAATCCCGCCGGAACCAATTGGTACCACCCACATACGCATGAATTAACCGCACCTCAGGTATATCAGGGATTGGCTGGACTCATTACTATAACGGATGAAGCTGAGCGTAAGCTGGATTTACCCAGCGGCGAATATGATATTCCTCTTGTCATTCAGGATCGCAGTTTTTCCAGTGGCAATCAATTGCGCTACATTCTTGGCATGCATCAAAGAATAAGGGGTTTCCTGGGTGACATCATTCTTGTGAATGGTCAAAAAGACAATACAATCTCTGTAAAAACCAGAACCTACCGCTTGCGTATATTGAATGGATCAAACTCAAGAATTTACAAATTAGGCTGGAGTGATGGGACAGTTGTAACCGCGATCGGAACAGATGGCGGACTACTGGAAAAACCAATAACTTTGCCCTATGTCATGCTTGCGCCTGCTGAACGTATTGAGTTATGGATCGATTTTAGCGGACGTAAACTAGGCTCTGATCTTACACTACAAAGTTTGACCTATCAGGAATCTACTTCACATATGATTGCTGGTATGAGAAGTGGAATGCGCCATGATCGCGGAGGAATGGGTATGATGGGTAGTGCATCCGGCCAGGATGAAGTTATCTCTATTGCCAATTTTCGTATCACCGAACAAATCAGTGATTCACCAAAACTGCCAGACGAACTTGTTCCAATACGCCGCTTAACAGCCCATGATATTACCAATCCCGACAAAACTGTTCCTATTGCCATCGGTATGCGGCACATGGCATTCCAATTAAATGGTCGTACATTTGACATGCACGGCTACAGTGAGCTTGAAAAAATCCCGCTGAACACCATTCAAAAAATCAGAATATTCCACGAGAATCGAAGCAGACGCGGAGGTATGCGTGGCGGTGGCGGTGGCGGTGGCGGTGGCGGTGGCGGTGGCGGTGGCGGTGGCATGGGTATGATGATGTCTTTACCGCACCCTATTCATTTACATGGTCAGCAATTTCAAATCTTATCGCGAACGCAAAACCATCAAGATAGTGGGTACGATACTATCAAAGATGGATTTATTAATACCGGCTGGAAGGACACTGTTTTGGTTATGCCCGGGGAAGAGATTGAAATCATCAAACCATTTAATGACTATAACGGATTATTTCTCTACCATTGTCACAATTTAGAACATGAAGATATGGGCATGATGCGCAATTTCTTTATAAGCTAGATACAAAGATTGTGCTGCGTTTTATGGAAACGAGCCTGAAATAGGTCAGGCATTAGTCGATGTTTTTGATTCCGGAGATGTAAAAAGAGAAAACCTGTGAATGACTGCTCCCTTCCTTTTATGTGCGGATTGTCACTTTTCTTTTCAGAAAATAGTAATATGTACTGGATACTTCTGAAGCAAAAATCGATTGGTCAGTCCAATCCCAGCAAAGAACCTGGTTAACAATAAGAGGAGCCTGAAAGTGAGTACAGTTCATGCATATGCAGCCAGAAAAGCCAATGGTGCCTTAGAACCCTTTGAGTATGAACTAGGATCAATTGGCCCGGAAGAAGTAGATATCACGGTGGAATCCTGTGGCATCTGCCACAGCGATCTAAGTATGCTCGATGATGCATGGGGTATAACCCGATTTCCTTTAGTTCCAGGACACGAAGTAACAGGAAAAATCTCAAGAATCGGTGACCACGTTTCACATTTCTCAGTGGGTGATCGGGTCGGCTTGGGTTGGCACGCAGGATACTGCATGACTTGCAACCAGTGTCTCGGTGGAAATCACAATTTATGTTCAAGTGCTGAGTCCACAATTGTCGGTCGTCACGGCGGGTTTGCCGATACAGTACGCGCGCATAACACGAGTGTTGCTAAACTGCCCGATGCCCTGAATGCCAAGATCGCAGGTCCATTACTCTGCGGCGGAATAACGGTGTTTAATCCCTTGGTTCAGTTCGGCATTTCGCCAACAGACAGCGTTGGTGTAATCGGGATTGGCGGCTTGGGACACTTGGCTATCAAGTTTGCACGAGCTTGGGGCTGTCATGTCACTGCCTTTACCTCAGAGGAGGCGAAAGAGCAAGAAGCCTTGGATCTTGGAGCTCACGACACGATCAATTCACGTAAACCTGGAGCCATCAAAGGTGCTGCAAACCGCTTTGATTTGTTGCTCTCGACCGTCAACGTCAGGCTTGATTGGAATAGCTATATTAGTTTGCTCAAACCACGCGGCAGATTACACATGTTAGGTGCAGTCACAGATCCTTTGGATCTGAATCTTATTCCAATGATGTTTGGCCAATTGTCAGTTAGTTCGTCACCGGTCGGTAGCCCCGAAACCATCCGTAAAATGCTTGAGTTTGCTGCACGTCATGATGTGACACCAGTGACCGAGCATTATCCGATGAATAAAGTCAACGATGCCATAGAACACCTTCGTTCTGGTAAGGCGAGATATCGAATAGTATTAGACCGATAGCCAATTTGCCTAAAGCTTAAAATGTAAGACGCCAACTATGCACTACAGAGGTGAGGAAGGAAGCTATTCCGTTGGCTAGGAGTTGTTTTGAACAAATTCCACTCGTGCTGGTAAATTTAGAATAGCCTCGGCATTACTGCTTGAAAATACTTTCTCGGCCGCTTGCTGCCATGGCAGCCAGATATAATTTAAATGTTCTCTGGCAGAGATCATAATCGGCGTTATGTCCGGCAAACACAAACCGAATACATGCTCAGTATTGAATCTTACATCCGGCCCATAACGCCAGCGCCATTCTTGGTAAATTTCGTAGCAATTCTCAATCTGCCAATTAGTCAGAACATAACTAGTTGGGCTTAATCCGGTTTCCTCGGACACTTCCCGCATTGCAGTCTGAAGTAGTGTTTCGCCAGGATCCTGGCTACCTGTAACCGATTGCCAGAAACCCGGATGATCCGCGCGCTCTAATAATAATACCTGCAAATCAACTGTATGAATAACAACCAGAACAGAAACCGGAGTCTTATACATTGAAGCAACGGCTACCCACTACTTGATTTAGTTTCAACTTGGCGTAAGCGAATATTGAGTTCTCTTAATTGCTTTTCATCGACAGTGCTGGGCGCATGAGTCAACAGGCACTGCGCACGTTGGGTTTTAGGAAAGGCAATGACATCGCGAATTGATTCTGAGCCGGTCATCATGGCTAGAATACGATCCAATCCAAACGCGATGCCACCATGCGGTGGAGCACCATACTGAAGCGCTTCTAACAAAAAGCCAAATTTTTCTTGGGCCTCTTGTTCGGAGATATTTAAAGCACGAAACACCTTGGACTGAATATCCTGGCGATGAATCCGCACTGAGCCACCACCAATCTCGGAACCATTCAGAACCATATCATAGGCTTTGGATAACGCCTGACCGGGATGGTTTTCGAGTAAATCCTCATGTCCATCAGCCGGTGATGTGAAAGGATGGTGCAATGCCTGCCAGCGATTTTCTTCCTCGTCACGCTCGAACATGGGAAAATCAACCACCCATAACGGTTTCCATCCGGATTCAGCATGACCGTGTTGATGCCCAACTTTAATACGTAATGCGCCCAAAGACTCATTAACAATTTTGGTTTTATCCGCACCGAAAAAAATTAAATCGCCATCTTGAGCCTTGGTACGGGCCAGAATAGTTTGAATCGTATCTTCCGGCAGGAATTTCAGAATCGGTGACTGCAGTCCTTCCACACCATCGGAGAGACGATTAATCTTAATATACGCCAAACCCTTAGCGCCATAAATTGCAACAAACGACGTATAATCATCAATTTCCTTGCGCGATAATGCACCACCCTTAGGCACCCGCAAAGCCGCTACCCGTCCATCCGCTTTTTCGGCAGCTTCACGGAATACCTTAAAAGAAACTTCTCTCATGATGTCGGTTAACTCAGTAAACTCTAGTGAAACGCGCAAATCTGGTTTATCAGAACCATATTTGAACATCGCTTCGGCGTAACTCAGCCGTGGAAATGGATTGGGCAAATCCACATTACTCACATTCTTGAATAGTCCGCGCATCATCTCTTCCATCAAAGACATGATTTCATTCTCTGACAGAAATGAAGTTTCTATATCGATCTGGGTGAATTCAGGCTGTCGGTCCGCGCGCAAATCTTCATCACGGAAACAACGAGTAATCTGATAATAGCGATCAAAACCAGATACCATCAGCAGTTGTTTGAATAATTGCGGTGATTGCGGCAAGGCAAAAAAATGACCGGCATTAACCCGTGACGGCACCAGATAATCCCGCGCACCTTCAGGCGTGGATTTAGTCAGCATCGGTGTCTCAATATCTAAAAAACCATGTTGATCCAGGAATACCCGAACCGCCATAGCAACTTTATGCCGTAAACGAAGATTCGATTGCATCGCCGGGCGGCGTAGATCCAGATAGCGATGCTCCAGTCGCACAACTTCACTGATATTGTCATCATCCATCAAAAAAGGTGGTGTCAATGAAGTGTTCAATACCTCAATAGCTGCCACCAGAATCTCGATCTCCCCGCTGACCAAAGACGTGTTAATCGTTCCTTCAGGTCGTCTTCGCACCTTGCCAGTAATTTTCAGTACATATTCATTGCGTATTTTTTCTGCCGCCTGAAATGTTTCCACGTTATCGGGATCACATACAACTTGTACCAAACCTTCACGATCACGCAGATCAATGAATATCACCCCGCCGTGATCTCTGCGCCGGTGTACCCAACCGAAAAGAGTGACTGTTTTATCTAAATATTCGGTATTAATGGCGCCACAGTAGTTTGTACGCATAATTCTTTCAATGATCTAAGTAAGGAGATTGATAATTTCTGGTTTATATCGCCGCAATATGGTGACACTCAGGTCAATCAGCAGCTGCAGCAGTCTTCGTTGTCGGACTACTCTCTTTTTTCGTAGCCGTATCCGCAGCTGCGGGTGTTGCTAATGGAGTACTTGCGGTATTTTCTTTTGCAGCAGGCTCAGTCTTAGTATCTGCTGGTTTCGCCTTGTTCTTAAAATCAGTAACGTACCAACCGCTGCCCTTCAATTGAAATCCTGCAGCAGAAATCAGTTTTGTATAATTATTACTGCCACACACAGGGCATGCTGTAATGGGTGCATCGCTAATCTTTTGCAAATGTTCTTTCTCGGCACCACATGAATTGCAAAGATATTCATAAATAGGCATAGAGACCTCCAACAATTCAAAATTGAGAAACCGGGGATTATACCTTAACCTGTTTTATTTTAAGTGTGCAATCGCTATGGAACAAGAATTCACACCCACCGTAACATAATCCTATTTTCTCAATTGTTGTCAATGCGCGGCGTTGTGCGAAAATTGTCATAATGGAGATAAATTATGTTTCATTTACACCTACAGATAGGGAAAACATTCAGCCTATACGTGACTTTGTTGGATCAAAATTATATATTATGGTCAGAATCTTTTATTTATCTGTCCAGTCGCGCTTATCTTCAGGAACATTGCCATGAATCACAATTTATTCAACAGCCTGCATGAACTCAACCTTCCCCAAGGAAATCGCGCGAAATATTACTCACTCCCAGCATTGGAAAAAAACGGTGCCGGGAAAATTTCCCGCCTGCCGATTTCGATCCGCATTGTTCTAGAGTCTGTTTTACGCAATTATGACAATAAAAAAATCACCGAAGCACATGTCCGTCAATTGGCGGAGTGGAAACCGGATGCCCCCAGGGTAGATGAAATACCGTTTGTTGTTTCTCGCATTGTACTGCAAGATTTCACCGGGGTACCGTTGTTGGTAGATCTCGCCGCCATGCGTAGCGCGGCAGTCAAACTGGGAAAAGACCCTAAGCTAATCGAACCATTGGTACCAGTTGATCTGGTGGTGGATCATTCGATTCAGGTTGATCATTACGGCAACAAAGATGCGCTGAATTACAACATGGAAATTGAGTTTTCCCGCAACAACGAACGCTATCAGTTCATTAAGTGGGGCATGCAGGCATTTGACACTTTCAAGGTCATCCCGCCCGGAATCGGGATCGTGCATCAGGTCAATCTGGAATATCTTGCGCGCGGTGTACATCAAAAAAATGGACTGATTTATCCGGATACCTTGGTCGGCACCGACTCGCATACTACGATGATCAACGGAATCGGCGTAGTCGGTTGGGGTGTCGGCGGTATTGAAGCGGAAGCTGGCATGCTAGGGCAACCGGTTTATTTCCTCACGCCCGATGTAGTCGGCGTGAATTTGACCGGCCAATTACGTGAAGGCGTTACTGCAACCGATTTGGTGCTGACAGTCACCGAAATGCTGCGTGAAGCCAATGTAGTCGGCAAATTTGTTGAGTTTTTCGGCGCGGGGACTGCCTCGTTGACATTGCCCGACCGTGCCACCATTGCCAATATGGCACCCGAATATGGCGCTACGATGGGTTTTTTTCCGGTTGATGATGTCACCGTCGAATACTTTAAAGGCACAGGACGGAATGAAGAAGAAATCAAAGCATTCCAAAGTTATTTTCAAGCACAGCAAATGTATGGCATTCCCCGTCAAGGCGACATCGACTATAGTAGCGAGTTGACGCTTGATCTAAATTCTGTTGCACCATCCTTGGCAGGCCCCAAACGACCACAGGATCGTATTGAATTGAGTGCGATCAAATCCAGATTTACTGAACTCTTCAACAAACCCGCCAAAGAAAGCGGCTACGGCAAACAAGATCACGATCTCAATCAGCGTTACTTGACACGCAGCAGCCGCGCTCAGGATCCCGAGGTATGCACAAACATCGACGCCTGTGAACCAGATGATAGCCGGTTGTCGTCACCCGTTCCCGATAACGCATTGAGAGAGGATAACGCACCAACAGCGCACAACACGGCACCTGTCGAACGGCGAATGACCTCCCGCAACGTCGCCGAAATGACCAGCAATCGGCCAACATCCGATTCGATCGAATTATCTCCGCATAAATTGAACGGTTTCTCGATTGAATTAGGTCACGGCGATGTCCTAATTGCCGCCATCACATCCTGTACTAACACCTCCAACCCCAGCGTGCTGCTCGCCGCCGGGTTACTGGCTAAGAAAGCTGTCGAGAAAGGATTATCGGTCAAACACCACATTAAAACCTCGCTTGCGCCGGGTTCACGCGTGGTTACCGATTATCTGACCGTTACCGGATTGCTGCCTTATCTGGAGCAATTGGGATTTAATCTAGTCGGCTATGGCTGCACCACCTGTATCGGCAATAGCGGGCCTTTGGCAGAACCGATTGAAGAAACGATTGTGAAGAATGATCTGGTTTGTGCTGCGGTACTATCGGGAAATCGCAATTTTGAAGCACGCATTCATTCAAATATCCACGCCAATTTTCTAGCATCTCCACCGCTCGTGGTTGCTTATGCCATCGCAGGCTCGATGCTCAAAGATCTTACTACCGAACCAATCGGCATCGGAAAAAATAATCAACCGGTTTGGCTTAAAGATATCTGGCCCAGCAGCGCGGAAATTTATGCGCTGATGAAATTTGCCACGAATGCGGATACTTTCCGGCAACTCTACAGCAACCTCACCAAGAATCATGACCTGTGGAATAACGTCACCGCTATCACAGGACAAACCTACAACTGGCCACAATCCACTTACATTGCCGAACCGCCTTTCTTTGAGAATTTTTCGCTGCAACCAGCAGCAACCAGTGACAGCAACGATATCAAGAATGCCTTTGCACTGGGCGTATTCGGTAATTCCGTGACCACCGATCATATCAGCCCAGCTGGCTCAATTAAAGATACTTCTCCGGCTGGCCAATATCTGCTAAATCACAATATCACAAAGACAGACTTTAATAGCTATGGCGCCCGCCGCGGCAACCATGAAGTAATGATGCGCGGCACCTTTGCCAATGTACGCATCCGAAATCTAATGATCCCCGACAGTGAAGGTGGTGTCACGCTCTATCAGGGCACAAACGGCGCTGCACCTGAGCAAATGAGCATTTATGATGCCGCAATGAAATATCGCACACAAGGCATTTCCACCGTTGTTTTCGGCGGCAAGGAATACGGCACTGGCTCAAGCCGCGACTGGGCCGCCAAAGGCACACAACTTCTGGGTGTCAAAGCGGTGATCGCCGCCAGTTTTGAACGCATTCACCGCAGCAACCTGATTGGCATGGGCGTCCTGCCGCTACAATTCAAGGAAGATGACAGCGTTGAAACGCTTGGAATCAAAGGTGATGAACAATTCGATATTTCAGGTCTGAATGATATTCAACCACAAAAAGATGTCACGTTGGTGATACACAAGAAAGACGGTAGTAGCCAATCGGTGCAATTACTATGCCGTATCGATACTGCGATTGAGATCGATTATTACAAGCATGGTGGTATTTTGCCTTATGTGCTGAGAGATTTGATGAACCAATCTTAAACGGAAGGAATAAAGCACACCCCGCCGCAAGCAGCGAGGAATTAAACCCGGAAGAGATTAACGCAATTCCACTATTTTCTGGCCTGCAGGGTAAACACATCAACGAGGCAAATTTTAGTCTTACTGATGTCTTTTTCTGGTGTTTCTATCCCAATAACATAACCGGTTAATGTATCTTCGGTTAGTTTAATACGGATCATGTGGCGAAATTTCTCGGATCGCGCACCGCCCCCAGCCTCATTGTTATGGCAATTAAACGCCAAGGATACTGCCAAATACCAGCCTAGCCAGATACAACCAAATACCGCACCCGACAAAAAAGCCATCAGCAAACGCGATGCATCTATCGCAACAGGCTCGCCTTGCATGGTAGCAAAGAATACGGCCATTCCGATCACAATCCAGGCAAGCAATAACCCTTGGCCAATTTTTTTCTGAACATCAGCTGAAAATTCCCTGAAAAAATATTGAGACGTAAACAAGTGCCCGGCAATCACAGTTATGGCTATCGCAGCACCGCAAATAATCAGCCAGTTTGTCCAATCGACATACAAAGCCAAACACACCGGTATTGAGATTTGCAGGATGGCATGCCAAAGACCTATAGCCAGAAATTTGCCTACATTGGCTTTAGCCACTCCGAGCTTATCCGGTGCAAAAAACGGAAATGCGGCTAAGCCAAGAATTACTAATGACCAGACAACGATGACCAACAAATCAAAACTCATGATCGATGCTTTGTATAAGCCATAATGCAGAAAACCCACAGCCATATAAAAGATTCCCATCACGCTCAGTATCCATAAAGGAATAAAATCCAACCAGGTTTCTTTTCTGATTCTGGAGCGTTCGAATAAAATATCACTGTAACTTCGAATAAGACTGAATATCAGTAGCCCTGCCACACACGACAAACCCATCAAAATAGCTGCCAGGAATGATGGAGGAGTCGATTCTCCCGGCTCCAGGATCATAATTAATAAGGGAATAAGCCACAATACAACAGGGATGAGAAATGTTGTCAGACGCCTGTTCCAGATATCCCATGAATCACTATATTTAACTTTCAATAACTCCGGGATACTCATGAGCCGCCATGCGACCAGAAATGCAACAAACAAAAGGAGGTAAATCAAATCAATCCAATATCCGCTGAGGGTTGCGTCGATATCCGCAAGAGTCAGCGCTATCTGAATGCGCGCCAGAACGTCCTGACCTCCCCAGACTGGCCGTAAGTTATTGGGCACAAGTTCAAATAAAGACCACGTGCTTTGTGGAATGGTCACTGCGAAATAGGTTATGAAACCAACCATTGCCCCGATTAACCACGCATACCCTCCCAGAAAGATCTGCCAGGGATTGAGAATCCGCTGTGTCACTTCACGATGAGAATCTATCGCAACTGGATAAACCCTTTGCTTCTTAATTTCGCCCGCATCCGTATGACTTGGATGCAAAAAAGCACCACCACCGCCTGCCACCACGGAAGCATAATTGCCGGATTCGCCATGCTCATTAATATTGCCCCAATAACGCTCATAATGATGGACATCTCCTGAAATATCCAAACGGCATTTGTTTTGGCTCAGCCTTCCATCATGCAAGAAACTGGGTTCTAATCCCAGTCGCAAAAACGATTCTGTCATAGCAGCATCGCTTGCTGCACGCTTCCCAAATACGGTGCTGGGTTCAGGTGTTGCGACAATTAATTTATCGGGAATTGCGGTGCGAAGCGTTGCTTGCACTTCCTTTTTTTTATTTTCATCAAATAAGCTGCCGTCCTGGGTAAATTTACCACAAAATTGATTGACGAAAAAAGCCTGTTGACGCTTATCCATCTTGCCTTTTTGTGAATCAAGCCCCCACAGCATCCAGCCAAAAGGCAACTGCAGCGAAACATAACTTGATTTTTGTTCACGTCTAAAACCATGCAATCCGAGTTGAGGATCTTTAAGATCCTCTTGAGCACGAACAAGAGGATGAATATCTGGTGTCATTGGACTGCAGAATTGCCGATTAAAACCATCTAACGCATCATAATAATCATGATTAGCAGGGATACCATAAATTGGGCGCTGCTCAACCTTTTTCCCTGTGGTGACAATATCCTCATAAGCCCAGTTAAAAGGTGTTTGAAAGCGCTCTTTCAAGGCAGCGATATCCGCCACATGATAAGCCGTATCCCCACCGACAAACAAAAATTCACCGCGCGGCAGTCGCTGATTAAATTCGCCAGTTTGACTTAATGAAACTTGCCCCTCTGCTGTCTTTCCATCCCCCTTAAGCCACAGCTCACTCAGGCACAAATAGGCAACATTATAGACCGCTCTAGAACCATCACCAGTATCCGCAATATAATCAAACCAGTATGAATCTTGTTCATCACTATTACAGTGTGGAGGTGTAATGGCTTCTGCAAACATCCAATCTCGGGAATCCTGCTTTTCACCATTTAATACATAGTTCAGAGTACTCTCAAGGCTGGCCAGAAGCTCCCTGCCTGCCAGCCAGCTTACTGGTCGTTTGAATTTACGCTCTACTCCCATTCTATCGTCGCCGGCGGCTTCCCGGAAATATCATAAACGACGCGATTGATGCCGCGAATTTCATTGATAATACGATTAGAAACCTTGCTGAGTAACGAATACGGTAACTCCGCCCAGTTGGCGGTCATAAAATCCTGAGTTTGCACAGCTCGAAGCGCAATAACATATTCGTAAGTACGCCCGTCCCCCATCACGCCAACGGATTTGACCGGCAGAAAAACCGCAAAGGCTTGCGAAGTTTTGTCATACCAACCGGAACGCTGCAGTTCTTCGATAAATATTTGATCGGCGTGTCTGAGCAGTTCGGCATATTCGTATTTGACTTCACCCAAAATACGCACACCCAGCCCAGGGCCTGGGAACGGGTGACGAAACACCATTTCGCGCGGCAAACCCAATACCAATCCGAGCTCGCGCACTTCGTCTTTAAACAATTCCCGTAATGGCTCGAGCAGTTTGAGATGCAATGTTTCCGGCAATCCGCCGACATTATGATGTGATTTGATCGTGTGCGCTTTCTTGGTTTTGCCACCGGCAGATTCGATCACATCGGGATAAATCGTGCCTTGCGCGAGCCACTTGGCATCGTTGATTTTTTCCGATTCACGTTGAAATACCTCGACAAATTCGCGTCCGATGATCTTGCGTTTGGCTTCCGGATCGCTAATGCCGGCAAGACTGCGATAGAAATCACGGCTGGCATCAACATGAATCACTTTAACTGCCAGATTAACCGCGAAAGCATCCTTCACCTGTCTGGCTTCATTGGCACGCAGCAAACCATTGTCGACGAATACACAGGTCAATTGATCGCCAATGGCACGATGAATCAACGCCGCTGCTACCGATGAATCGACACCGCCGGACAACCCCAAAATGACCTGATCACTGCCAACGGCAGCACGTATTCTATTAATCGCCTCCTCGACATAGTCCGGCATGTTCCAGTCGCGCCCCAGGCCGCAAATATCGTGCACAAACCGGTCGATTATCGCTTTGCCTTGCAGCGTATGCGTGACTTCGGGATGAAATTGGATGCCGTAGAATCGACGCCTGTCGTCCGCCATGGCAGCAATAGGCGTAGCGGCGTTATACGCCATAACCTCAAACCCTTGCGGTAATGCAATCACGGCATCACCATGACTCATCCAGACATCCAGAATGTTACTTCCACCCACGCTAGTGCGGTCTTTAATCTCCTGAAACAACGCGCCACGCTGCGTCGTTTGAATTTCCGCATAACCAAATTCACGAACTGGGACATTTTCTACCGAACCGCCTAACTGTGCCGCCATGGCTTGCATGCCATAACAGATACCCAGTACCGGAACGCCCAATTCAAATACGATTTGCGGCGCACGCGGCGTTTCGTCCTCGATAACCGAAGCGGGACCACCGGAAAGAATAATGCCGTTAGGTGCAAAAGTCTTGATAAATTTCGCATCAACGTCATACGGATGCAATTCGCAATACACATTCGTTTCGCGAATACGACGGGCAATCAGTTGTGTGTATTGAGAACCAAAGTCCAGAATCAGGATTTTTTGATGCATTATGATGTGTTGTTATTTGACGTGATAATTGGGCGCTTCTTTGGTAATCTGAACATCGTGCACATGCGATTCATGGATACCGGCTGAGGTAATTTCAACAAATTCTGCCTTGTCGTGCATTACCGCGATCGTTTTACACCCCAGATATCCCATGCTCGAGCGCACCCCTCCCATTAACTGATGAATAACCGCAGAAATGCTTCCTTTAAATGGAACGCGCCCTTCCACGCCTTCAGGAACCAGTTTGTCGTTATTTTTATGTTCCTGATCCTGGAAGTAACGATCGCTGGAGCCCTGCTGCATCGCCGAAAGCGAACCCATGCCGCGATAGCTTTTATAAGAGCGGCCTTGAAACAATTCAATTTCGCCCGGTGCCTCAGCAGTTCCGGCAAACAATCCACCGAGCATCACTGAATTTGCTCCGGCTGCCAGTGCTTTGGCAATATCACCCGAATAGCGAATACCGCCATCGGCAATCATCGGCACACCACACCCCTTCAATGCTTCGGATACGTTATGAATAGCGGTTATTTGCGGAATGCCAACCCCCGCGACAATACGCGTGGTACAGATAGAACCAGGACCGATACCTACTTTCACCGCATCCGCACCATGATCCGCCATCGCTCTAGCAGCCTCTGCTGTCGCCACATTTCCCCCAATCACCTGGATCGACGGCAAATTCTTTTTAACCCAGGCAATGCGATCCAGAACACTTTGCGAATGGCCATGCGCGGTATCAACCACAATCACATCGACACCAGCTTCCGCCAACGCTATTGCACGCTCTTCACTCCCCTCTCCAACCCCTATGGCAGCGCCAACACGCAGCTGCTCATCCTCATCCTTGCTGGCAAGCGGATATTCCGAAGTTTTGATAATGTCCTTAACCGTAATCAGCCCGCATAATTCAAATTTGTCATTGACAACTAAAACGCGCTCCAGGCGGTGTTTATGCAGCAATTCCAGCACGGCCTCTCGCGTCGTATCTTCCTTGACCGTCACTAGGCGGTTTTTCGGTGTCATGATGTGCTTGATGGCCTGATCAAGATTGGTTTCAAAGCGCAGATCCCGATTGGTAACAATACCGACGACTTTCTTGCCATTCACTACCGGCAATCCGGATATTTTGTGCCGGCGTATCAGTTCAAGCACTTCGCGCACGGTCATGTTTTGATAGATTGTGACAGGATCTTTGACTACACCGCTTTCAAACCGTTTGACTTGAGTCACATGCGCAGCCTGGGCTTCAATAGACATATTTTTGTGGATGATACCGATACCGCCTTCTTGCGCCAGAGCAATGGCCAGCGGCGCCTCCGTCACGGTATCCATGGCTGCTGATATGAGTGGAATATTCAAGCTAATGGTGCGTGTCAATTGTGTCGTCAAACTGACATCGCGCGGCAGAACTGTCGAATGGGCCGGAATCAAGAGAACATCATCAAAGGTGAGCGCTTTTTGAGTCAATTGCATAATGGCAATCCTTTGCAAAGCGACATTATAGCTAAAATCCAACAGTTTTCGTGCCAATTCAGCCAAGAATACAGCATATTTCCAGTTAATATGTTTTAATGCACGAAATCTTTAGGTTGCCTAAATACGAGACCGATGTATTTCAGATCGATTATTTTTCTGGAGCATGCAATGAGAATTTTTGTATTGACTGTAATCGCCTTGCTATTTAGCACTTCTGTCAGTGCGCAAATTTACAAATGGGTGGATGAAACCGGCAAAATACATTACACCGATCAACCACCCCCTCCTGGTGTAAATACACAGCAGGGACAACAGTTAAATATCAACACAGCACCGGCTACCGGCAGCCACCAAGGCAATCAAGCAAACAATCCATCAGATGCACGGGATGAATTTGAAAAACGCAGAAAACAAAGGCAAGAAAACGAAGCCAAAGATCAGGCGCAAGCTGATGTAAACAAGAAAAAATGTACGGAAGCTCAGACTCAGCTTAGAATGTACGCCGATTCGCCCCGTTTAACGATTCCCGACGGTGCTGGTGGAATGGTCTATGTGGACGATGACCTGCGCCAAAGAAGAATTGATGACGCGAATAAAGCAATAGCTACATTCTGTAAATAATCGATATTCTTAAATTAAATGGTTGCAATTATTGGTAAATTAATTACCATCTTTCTTTTCTTTCTAACAGGTACTTCAGTTTTGGCTGAAGTACCTGTTTCATATTCTGAGCTGGATAGTCATTCGTCTAGCCAGATTCATGTTTCCAAGCAAGAAAGTTCAAGACCTGGAATACCGTGGCAAATTCGACCTGGTGAAGATATATTGCAGATCGCACGTCTGATATATCCTGAAAATACCGCTGCACAAGATCATCTCATTCGTGCCATCATTCGAATTAACTCGAAACATTTTCCGGATGGCATTTATCAACCCATACCCGCTGGCACAACGCTCCATATTCCGGATTTAAGAACAATTAGCGCCTACGCAAAACCTGCGGCTCAATCGCGACAAAGCAAATCCACAAAAAAACCATCTGAATACAAGCCGCAAGAAACAACCATAGAATCAGCCAAATCCGAATCAGCAAATCATCAACTGACACTCAATCTGGTTGCACAATTAGAACAAACTGCTGATAGCGAAGCCAATCAACTCAGTTTGCTCACCCAGCGCATTGAGTCAATGGAAACACAGATTGCCGCAATCCAATCTTTATTGTTATCCGAAGCCGCGATGGCGCAAGAACAACAAATTGAGAGCATTGCATTTATTATGGACGCTGAGATCGAGTCTCACATCGATCCAGTGGCACAACCCGAAGACAACACACAGCCGATAGATGGCGTTTTTGCCCCCCTAGAAAACATCCTACACCCGATTGAAAATTCAGCAAATCCGGATGAATTCAATATTGTTCCAATAGATCTGGATTTATTGTCGGATACTGCTTTTCTATTTGGAATTTTACTGACTTTACTAATCATTTTTATGATGCTACGCAATCATAAAAAGATGAAACAAAGACTTATGCCGTCCTCGGATGAATCATTTACGACTGCGCGGCATCGCTATGCTGCAGTTTTACTGCAACACACCGAAAAAATTGCCCAAACCGAAGAAAACTCCCCTGCACCGCCTGAACAGACGATGTCCGCAGCACGCACATTAATCGAACAGGAAAAACCTGAGGCCGCCATTGAATTACTCCAGAAACAATTAGCGACTAATCAACATGATATACCCACATGGTTGATGCTATTCGAATTATTATACAAATCAAACAATAAACGAGATTTCAAAAAGAATGCCCGGCGTTTTAAACGAATGAAAATGTTTCCTGATATATGGCGGCAAATTCGAAGCCTAGGATATCGACTCGAACCCAACGAATCGCTTTATTTTGATGAGCAAAAGCGCAGAGAAAAGTTCTTCTCTGACACATCAGAAGTCAGTTAACAATACTACAACCGATTGTATATTAATGTATTTGTTGAAAAAATGCGAAGCAGCTGATTAAGGCAAAAACAGATAAAAAACGCAGTGAGAAAATCGATGATAACCATTCCATAGATTTCTCACTGTATTAGAAGCCGTCAATGCCTGACTATTTCAACGAAAGACTTTCCAGTGCTTTCGCGTGATTCCAGTTACCATGAAACAACAGCCCCTTCTTCTCCGGGGTGCGGTCACTGGTCCAGGTGATATGGTTGCCATCCGGCGTAAATACCGGCAAGCCGTCAAAACCTTCTTTATCGGTCACACGAACCGGTTCTTTTTGCCCGTCGACATCGACAATGTACAATTCAAAATTGCGATGTCCGTGTAAATTGGTCGCAAAAATAATGTACTTGCCGGAAGGATGATAAAAAGGTGCCCACGACATGACATTCAGATGCGTGATTTGCTTTTGATCGCTGCCATCGATGTTCATGGTGAATATTTCCGCTTCGCGGCCACTATCCGAAAACCGCCGCCATACGATGCGTTTCCCATCGGGGCTGAAGAATGGGCCGCCATCGTAGCTTTCTGTGTGCGTCAGCCTTTTGACGTTGGAACCATCGGCATTCATGATGTAAATATCAATCATCGAAGCTGGATTAGTTTTGAACAATGCAGCTTCTTCATTGGATAATTCGTCGCTGTACGCGCGACGATTGGATGCAAATGCGATCAACTTGCCATCTGGAGACCATGAAGCTTCGGCGTCGTACCCCAATGTTTTGGTCAGATTTCTGATATTGCCGCCGGAAAAATCGGTCTCGTAAATATCGTAAAACTCATCGTAATCCCATGCGTAAGACTTCTGCTCACCGGACTTACGGCGCTCAATCTCTGCGACCATCTTGGCCTTGGCTTGCGCATCTTCATGGGTCGATGAAAACAGGACTTTTTCCTGTGCCGGGTGCACCCACGCACAGGTGGTTTTACCGGTACCCGGTGATACCTGCTGCACCACACCGCTGTTAATATTCTTCAGGAAAATCTGATAAAACGGATTGTCATCCGCTACTTCCGCCTGATAAATCATCCATTTCGCATCCGCACGGTAATACGCCTCTCCGGCTCTTTTTTCTTTGACGGACAGCTGCTGCTCGTCGGTGATAAAGTCAATTGCACTGGCGTTGGCTGTGGTCAGAAAGACCAATGGCAGCAACAAGCCACAGGATGTTACTTGTATAAAATTTCTCATAGAATTAAAAATACCTTGTTACCAAATAATTAAAAAAACATTTAAACATAGGCACAAAAGGAAAGTAAACACTCAATGTTATAGAATGCAGTAAGCGACCACGCAACGTCTTTATCCGAATGGCCAAATTTATAACCTATCCAATAGATTTTAATAAAAAATGCAAAAATTAGTTAACCTTGCTGTGACATGTATATTTATTGTCACTCACATGTTCTACAGTATGGCTGCATCCGCCAGCACCTCAACTTTCCATCACCAGATGCAAATCCAACTATCACCGGACACCTCGGAGATCCAAGTCAAGGATCGGATCCAACTCCCTAATTGGGCGCGTAATGCAAAAGAACCGGTGCAACTTGAGTTCTTTCTACACGCCGGTTTAGCGATTACGCATATAGAAGGCGCTGCAATCCAGAGAGATGAAAACGAAGTTGCGCTAAAATCCAGGCCGATTTCGATCCGGCGTTACACGATGACATTGCCACCCGGCCAGCAAGCAATCACGCTGCAATTCAGCGGCAAAATTCATCACACAGTACAAGGGCCGGGGCAAGAGTATTCGCGCAGTTTTGGTTCAACGCCGGGGACGATTTCACCGGAAGGCGTATTCTTGGCTAATTCCAGTGCATGGTACCCGCAGTTCGGCAATGCGTTGGTATCGTTCCAACTGGATATTCAAGTGCCACCCGATTGGGATGTGGTGAGTCAAGGCACGATGCTGCGCGAAAACAGAACCAACACGATGCAACACGTGGTTTGGGAGGAAAAACAACCGCAGGATGATATCTATCTCGTCGCGGGACGGTATCAGCGTTACACACAATCTGCCGGCGCGGTAAATGCAATGGTTTATTTGCGCAGTAGCGACCCAGCGCTGGCGCAGAAGTATCTGGACGCGACGGCGCAATACATTGCGATGTACAACAAGCTGATCGGCCCTTATCCGTACAACAAATTCGCGCTGGTCGAGAATTTCTGGGAAAGCGGTTACGGCATGCCGTCGTTTACGCTGCTTGGCCCCAGAGTGATTCGCTTCCCGTTCATTCTGCATTCCTCGTATCCACATGAGATCCTGCACAATTATTGGGGCAACGGCGTGTTCGTCGATTACGCCAGAGGCAACTGGGCAGAAGGATTAACCGCATATCTGGCCGATCATCTGGTCAACGAGCAGCGTGGCAAAGGCGACGAATACCGCCGTGACGTGCTACAAAAATATGCAGATTTTGTTAGTAAGGAAAAAGACTTTCCAATCATCCGCTTCGTGTCGCGTCATAGTGCCAGTTCGGAAGCCGTCGGTTACGGCAAGACTATGATGTTTTTTCACATGCTGCGCCAGGAATTGGGTGACGAGGCTTTTACCCGCGTACTGCGGCAGTTTTATCAGCAATTCAAGTTCAAACAAGCGACATTTGCGGATTTGCTCGCAACATTCAATTCAATTACTGGGCTGGATCTTGCACAACAGTTTGAGCAATGGGTGCATCGTGCCGGAGCGCCCGATCTGGTGCTGCGTAATGCCGAGACTGATCAAACGGAGCAAGGGTTCAAGCTCACACTCACCGTCGAGCAATCACAACCGGGCGATCTTTATCGTTTGAGGGTGCCCATTTCCGTTACGCTGGAGGGCGAAGATATGGCGTTGGAATCGCACATTATGGTTGATCAACGCACACAAACCATTGAAATGAATTTCCAAGCCCGTCCGGTGCGTATTGATCTTGATCCGCATTTCGATGTATTCCGGCGCCTGGATAGTCGTGAGATTCCATCCGCATTGTCGCAAGGTTTTGGTGCGGAAAAGCCGTTGCTGATTTTGCCTGCAAAGGAAAATCAGTCTGTTTTGGCAGCGTATCGTAAATTGGCCATGAACTGGCAGAAAACTCAATCGAGTCCGCTGGAAGTCATCACCGACGATCAACTACAGACTTTACCCGCAGATCGCACCATCTGGATCATGGGATGGCAGAATAAATTCGCCGACGCGGTTACCAAAAACCTGGCAGATCGCGGCGTTGCCCATCGACACAAGCAATTGCAACTGTTTCAAAAAATCTATCCACAGATTGATCATGCCGTTATGTTGACCGCCCGACAACCGTCCAATCCGGACAAAACGCTGTTATGGGTCGCTGCTGGCAATTCCAATGCGATTGCAGAACTCGCCAATAAATTGCCACATTACCGCAAATACAGCTATCTGGTGTTCAAAGGTGACGAATTGACCAATATCGACAAGGGGCAATGGCCAATCACGCAATCACCGCTGACGCAGTGGATCAAGCAGAAAGACAATCATCCTGTCCAGAAACTGCATACTGGCATTACCAAACCGCGCCGCGCATTGGCGGAACTGCCGCCGGTTTTCTCTGAAAGCCGCATGATGGAAGACATCGTGCATTTAGCCAGCGATTTGTTCAAGGGACGCGAACTGGGTACGCCGGAACTGGATATCGCTGCCGCGTATATCGCCAAACAATTTCAGCAAATCGGCTTAGAACCTGGCGGCGACGGTAACAGTTATTTCCAAACCTGGCAGCAAGATGTTGGCGCACCCAAAGGCAACATTTCTTTGCGTAACGTGATCGGCATTCTGCCCGGCACCAATCCGCAACTCGCCGGACAAAGTCTGATCATCGGCGCACATTACGACCATCTCGGCATGGGCTGGCCGGACGTGCGCGCCGCGAATCAGGGCAAGATTCATTATGGCGCGGACGACAACGCCAGCGGCGTCGCCGTGATGCTCGAACTGGCGCGCCAAGTCGTTGGCAAATGGCAACCGGAACGCAGCATGATTTTTATCGCGTTCACTGGCGAAGAGGCTAATTTATTGGGTTCCAAACATTACATTGGCAACGGCAAAGATTACCCCAGCGAAAAAATCATTGCTATGCTGAATCTGGATACCGTGGGACGACTGGAAAATAACCCGGTCACAGTGTTTGGCACCGGCACCGCGCGCGAATTGGTGCATATTTTCCGGGGCGCAGGCTTTGTCACCGGCATTCCGGTCAACGCTGTGCAAGACGATTTCGGCTCCAGCGACCAGACTGCCTTCATCCAAGCCGGTATTCCCGCGGTGCAGTTCTTTGCCAGCGCGCACGAGGATTTTCACGCTCCTGGCGACACCGTCGATAAAATCGACTCCGCCGGACTAATCAAAGTCGCCGCGATTCTCAGGGAAGCCGCCGAATACCTCGCCAACCGCATCGAACCCTTGACGGTCACGCTGTCCTCACAAAATGCGCAAACCGAACCCACCGGCACCCGAGAAAAGCGCACAGCCAGCCTCGGCACCGTCCCGGATTTCTCATACCAGGGCGAAGGCGTGCGCGTCGACAACGTCAACCCCGGCTCTCCGGCACAACAAGCACAACTCCAACCCGGCGACATATTGATTCAACTAGCCGGACAAAAGATCAGCGATTTAGCGTCGTATGCAAATATTTTGCGTACGCTTAAAACGGGAGAGAAAGTTGAATTGCAGTACCAGCGCAAAGATCGACTTTATTCGGTCGAGGTCAAGCTAGTGCAGCGTTAAAGATTTTGTCTACATCAAATGAAACTATAATCCACGCAACAATCTTCTCTGTAGCAACTAAGAAAAACAAAAAGGTGTTGGCTTAAAAAAGAAGATTCTGGAAAAACTCCCATGATTAGTCAGTCCTGCAAAACGCTTGGAGACCCTATAAATATTGGAATTCATGCGA
>NZ_CADEGP010000009.1 GCF_902826915.1 uncultured Nitrosomonas sp. | reverse complement strand
GATCAAAAACAGCAGGTCGCTTGATTCTCATACACCAGATTTGACTATAGCTCCCGTATCAAACGGTTACGTAAGGTTGCAGGTGTTCGTTGCATCCACAAACGTAGATTTAAAGTCACTACCGACTCTAAACACAAACTGCCGATTGCACCTAACCTGCTTAACCGTGAATTTAATCAAACCACTGCTGATTTCGCTAAAACTTGCATGTAAAAACTTGAGAAAAATGTAGCATTCTCGAAATACTTACCCGTCCACTAAATCGGATCTAGCTCATTCTTCCAAGAAATAAAGATGTGAGAGAATAAAAAGATAAAAATTTAAGTCAACTATTCCGTGAGGCGCAAGATAAATTGATAAGGCGAACAAAGACGGATGCGTAACGAAAATCGATTATGAGCATAAAGCCTCGGTTAACAACCTTACTTCATCTTCCGAATCTTTTAAAATAGTGCTTAGTGTTACATCATCGGTTAACAAATCAACGTTGGCGCAAGCATTACACCCTTTTTGGTCAG
This sequence comes from uncultured Nitrosomonas sp., assembly GCF_902826915.1. GTDB lineage: Bacteria > Pseudomonadota > Gammaproteobacteria > Burkholderiales > Nitrosomonadaceae > Nitrosomonas. Next base: position 57,453 of record NZ_CADEGP010000009.1, on the reverse strand, counting down.
AGGGTAAAGCAAAAGGAGATTTGATCGGAGCCAGTTGATTGGCAATTAGCAGTGTATCGCCGAGTGAGCTTGGTGGAAATGCTAAATACCCTTGCCATAGATAAATTATATTCTCCAATACCAACTCTGGTACTGAAAGTGCTTTTAAGATGGCAGTGCCGATGATAATTTCACAATTGAGCTCATTCTCGTCTTCCAGCTCGTCGTCACTGTTCCATGAACTCGCCATGCTTTCATCGATTAATCCCGGAAAATATTTTTCTCGAGCTAATAAGTAAAACCAGCTGATTTCATGGATCATTCCGGCAAACATGGCTGTTTCCGGATCTTGCCGTGTGACTCGACGTGCGATCACTTGGGCTAGTGCAGCTACATAAGCGGAATGTTTCCATAATTGGGTAACTTGCTCACTTTTAGCTAACGATGCTACTAGTTGTTGCACCACCACGGCTGTTGCTAAATTTCGCACCGTTCGCATGCCAATCAGCGTAACCGCTGAGCGCACATCGGTGATTTTTCTGCCTGAGCGGTTAAACACAACTGAATTAGCGATTGCAACCACCTTTGTCGATAGCAACGGTTCGGCTTGAATCAACCGTACTACAGAATCGATACTACAATCGGGATCTTCTAATTTTTCCTTGATCTTGATCGCCGCAGTGGCTGACGTCGGAAAAATCAATCGACCTTGTTCTACTTCGGCTGCCAATACACCTAATATTGCGCTTTTTTCCATAAATACCTCTTTTCACTGTACCGGGCACTGCGTGATTTATTTTCACTATCCTGTAGGTTACGCCAAGATGCTAAAAATAAATTAACAAAAAGAGCAGCTAATAGAAGCTATTTCTAGTGCATTCTGTTGTAACAACTGAAATAATGAATAGTTTTGTAACCGGCAGCGTCTGTGGCAGCTTATAATGAAACCTTTATCTTGTATATAATCCTAATTATTGCAAATTTAAATATCGGTTAAAACTCAATCCATGGACACCACAGACATCAAAAGTTATATGTATTTCGTTGGCCAGGAGGCACGTGCGGCTTCCCGCTTGGTTGCGAAAGCCGATACTGCGGCTAAAAACCAAGCATTAACCGCGATGGCCAGTGCAATCCGACGCGATGAATCATCTCTATTGGCGGCCAATGCTAAAGATCTGGAGAATGCGCGCGCGAAAGGCCTGGATGCCTCAATGATCGACCGGTTAGCTTTGTCGGCTAAAAGTGTGGCAACGATGGCGGAAGGTTTGATGCAGATTGCTGCATTGGCTGATCCGGTGGGAGAAATCAGTGAATTGAATTACCGTCCATCCGGCATCCAGGTAGGAAAAATGCGTGTGCCTCTTGGTGTCATCGGAATTATTTATGAAGCACGCCCAAATGTGACGGCTGACGCTGCGGGTTTGTGTTTGAAATCGGGCAATGCAGCTATTTTGCGTGGCGGCTCGGAAGCCATTAATAGTAATCAGGCAATTGCTGCATGCGTAAAAGAAGGATTGCGCTTGGCCGGATTACCGGAAACGGCGGTACAAGTGATTGAAACCATCGATCGCGCGGCAGTTGGTGAACTAATCGCGATGAAAGATTTTGTTGACGTGATCGTACCTCGTGGTGGTAAAGGTTTGATCGAACGTATTACAAAAGATGCACGCATTCCAGTGATTAAACACTTGGATGGTGTTTGTCATGTTTACATTGACAATGAAGCAGACTTTGATAAAGCGGTACGGATAGCGGATAACGCAAAAACCCAACGATACGGTACCTGCAACACGATGGAAACGCTACTGATCCACGAAGCAATTGCACCGAGGATATTGCCAGTGCTGAGCAAAATCTATTTAGATAAAGGCGTCGAGCTACGAGGCGATGAAACGGCTTGTAGCATCATCCCACATATGAAAGCGGCTACTGAGCAAGATTGGTATGAAGAATACCTGGCCCCTATATTGAGCATCCGCATTGTCGATGGATTGGATCAGGCGATTGACCACATTACGAAATACGGCTCGCAACATACCGATGCGATTGTTACCGAAAACTATGCCCGTGCGCGCCGCTTTCTACGTGAAGTCGATTCCAGTTCAGTGATGGTCAATACCACTCCGCGTTTCGCAGATGGATTTGAATACGGTCTGGGTGCAGAAATTGGCATTTCTACCGACAAAATCCATGCTCGCGGCCCAGTTGGACTAGAGGGATTGACCAGTCAAAAATATATCGTGCTGGGTGACGGGCAGATAAGACAATAAATTCATCAATAAAAAAGGTGTTATGGCGCAAGTTGTTGAAGTAAAGATTCCCGATATCGGTGATTTTAAGGATGTTCCAGTTATCGAAGTGCTTGTTGCACCCGGAGCATCAGTTGAAAAAGAAACCTCGCTTATTACGCTGGAAACTGATAAAGCTTCGCTGGAAATACCTTCTCCACACGCCGGAGTGATTAAGGAAATCACAGTTAAAGTCGGCGATAAAGTATCTGAAGGCTCGGTTATCCTGACTTTGACAATAGCTGAACAATCCACGGATGCAGGGAGTCTTAAAAGAGCAGCCAGAGACAGCCAAGAAATACCGGCGGCATCAGTCGCTACTTCAATCCCATCAACGCAATCCATGTCACAAGGCGATATTCATGCGGAAGTGGCGGTTATTGGTGCCGGCCCCGGAGGATATACCGCGGCTTTCCGCGCAGCTGATCTAGGGAAAAAAGTGGTCCTAATCGAGCGTTATCCGACGCTCGGTGGCGTGTGTTTGAATGTAGGCTGCATTCCATCCAAGGCTTTGCTACATATTGCCAAGGTAATTACTGAGGCGGAAGAGGTGCAAGCACAAGGAATCGTATTTGGCAAGTCTCAAGTAGATATTAGCAAGCTGCGCAACTGGAAGGAATCAGTCATCAGCAAGCTGACCAAAAGCCTGAAAGTGTTGGCTAAACAACGAAAAATTACAATTATTCATGGTATCGGAAAATTTGCCACGCCACATCTAATACAAGTTGAAACAAGCGAAGGCGAAAAAACGGTATCATTTGACAATTGTATTATTGCAGCGGGCTCCAGTGTGACCCGTATCCCCGGTTTTCCGTATGACGATCCACGCTTGATGGATTCTACCGATGCTCTCAAATTAAGCGATATACCTCAACGTATGTTGGTTATCGGAGGCGGTATTATCGGTTTGGAAATGGCGACCGCCTATGACGCACTGGGAAGCAAAATCAGTGTTGTGGAATGGATGGATCAATTGATTCCGGGCGCTGATGCTGACCTGGTAAAGCCATTGTACCGCCGCATTAAGAAACGCTACGAAGCGATTTATCTTAAAACCAAAGTAACTCAGATTGAGGCTGGAAAAGACGGACTCACTGTGACCTTTGAAGGCGAGAATGCGCCGAAACCGCAAATCTATGATCGCATTCTGCTGGCGGTTGGGCGCCGCCCTAACGGACGCGCCATCGGTGCCGAGGAAATTGGCATTCAAATCAACGAGCGCGGTTTCATTTCTGTGGATCAGCAGATGCGCACCAATCTTCCGCATATCTTTGCAATCGGAGATATCGCTAGCGAACCAATGCTAGCCCATAAAGCAACCTATGAAGGTAAACTAGCCGCCGAGATAATCGCCGGACACAAAGCAGCTTTTGATGCCCGCACCATTCCTTCAGTGGCATATACCGATCCCGAGATCGCCTGGATGGGCCTGACCGAGAAAGAAGTTATTCAGCAGGGAATTGATTACGAAAAAACCAGCTTCCCTTGGGCAGCCAGCGGCAGGGCAATCTCAATAGCACGTGAAGAAGGATTAACGCAACTACTCCTGGACAAAAGCACACGACGTATCCTGGGTGCCGGTATTACAGGCGTCAATGCCGGTGAACTGATCACTGAAACTGTACTGGCATTGGAAATGGGCGCAGATATGCAAGACATTAGTTTGACAATCCATCCCCACCCCACCCTTTCGGAAACAGTTTTATTTGCAGCCGAAATGGCAGAAGGAACTATTACCGATCTTTTTATACCTAGGAAATAGTTTCATTGACAAACCCATAAGTTATTGTCAAAAAATAATCTTTACAATTACTTCAATTTCTATCATGACCCGCAAAAAAATTTATCTCATTTTATTCATCCTCCTCAGTATATGCAGTGGGGTGAAAAATTCATTTGCGACACATATTTCGCAACCTATCTTAATCAACCCTAAAACACACTATGCTGTTGGCGACACCATTATTCTAAGTGGATGGGTGGAATACAATATGCAACCCGCACCTGATGTTTTACTTAATTTCAGGCTAATTCGTTTTGATGGATCGCTAGTAGCGGATCAATCCTATCCTAGCAACCAGGAAGGCAGTTTTGAATTTAAATTAGATACCCAGAAAGAAACTCCCGGTGAATATCAATTCACCGTTACGTCGCATTGTTTGGAAATTCATCGGTATACCTGTACTTATAAAAGTCAAACGCTATCTATTCAGCTAAGCAATCCATAGCAATATATGACCGCGTAAAGCTTATTGAGTATCGCAAAGCAAGGATATTTCAAGCTGCGCTCAATAAATGGACAGATTAACTGATATTATTCGTGCAATTATAATGCCATCGTTTAGATAATTAAAAATAAGAAAGCTATGAGAATTATTCACCGGCCTTACGCGAAAACTTGTTGCTGTTATTTGTTGTTAGCGTTCGCAGTATTCATCTTATCGGCCTGTAACACACGTGAAAGCCAACTAGTTGAACGTGAAGCCAAGATTAGTGCTAGAGAATCAGAGCTAGTTTCCTTGTTATCTGAATTGGTTGAACAAAAAAAATTGTTAGAAAAAAACGATTCCGAGAATCTTCCCGAGGCAATACAGAACTCAGCGGAAAAAACTTGTTCGTGCGATTCAAACCCTGATGAAGAAACCATAAAGAAACCACCGGATATGACTGAGGCTAAAACTAAAACATTATTGGGTGACATAGAAAATATTTTTCTTGATCCTCCTGGCATGGAATTTAGCGCACGAATCGACACCGGAGCGCAAACTTCCTCGTTGAATGCGCTCGATATTGTTGAGTTTGAACGAGATGGAAAGCCTTTCGTAAAATTCAACATCATTCATCCGCTTACTGGAGAGAAACTGGAACTGACTCGGCGATTACGACGGCACGTACGAATTAAGGGACGTGGCGGCAGGGAATCACATCGCCGCCCGGTGGTCAAAATTCGTGTTGTACTCGCCGATATTGATGAGCAAATCAATTTTACACTGGAGGATCGCAGTCGCTTCAAACACCAAATACTGATCGGGCGCAATTTACTGCAAGATCTAGCTATTGTCGATGTCAGCAGGAGAAATGTTGCAACACCCAAAACCGAAAACTCAGACACAACGGGCAAGATTAAATAATGCATGCAAAACTAAGACTCTATATTCTCGTTATCCTAATCATGGGATTTGGAATTGGTCTGATTTTGTACAAACACTTTGCTTTAGGATTTCCCTTATTACCAGACGACAAGAAAGCAGTCTGGACTATTGAAGCTCGAATAGATTTTACCGCGCGCGGCGATCCTGTAATCGTGTCTTTTGCATTACCCCCGAAGACTCCTGATATTGTTTTTATGAAAGAAGACTTCGCTTCCCCTGATTACGGGTTTAGTGAAGTTACTTCACCGACTGGGCGTCGTGCTGAGTGGAGCAAAAGAACCGCAAATGGCCTGCAAACAGCTTATTATCGGCTTAGTCTGTATGAGACCGAGCAAATTGTTCCTACTCAATTAACAGATGACCTTCCCGCAGAACCTGAGAAACCTGAATTTGATGAAGTTATCAAGACGGCAGCAATTACTCTGTTGGAACAAGTGCATGGCAGATCAGCCAATACTGAAATTTTTACTCGTGAATTGATCACTACATTAAACTCCAAGGCGCCCAGCCAGAATCAGAGCCTACTACTTAATGAAAAATCTAGTGAAGATTATAAAACGCATTTAATTATCAATCTGCTGGCAATGGAAGGGATCAGCGCGCGTATTGTCCGCGGGTTGTACTTGGAAGATGGCCGTCGCAGACAATCACTCATCAATTTTGTGGAAGTTTATATTGGTGGGCAATGGCTCTTGTTTAATCAGAATACCGGCATACATGGAAAACCGGAGAATTTTCTGATCTGGCAGCGTGGCGATCAATCTTTGCTCGATGTAGTGGGCGGCAAGAACTCACAAATATCATTCGCTATTATTAAGAACGTTCATTCGACCCGCAACTTGGTGGTAAGCGATGGCATGAACAAACAAGCTGGCTTGGTAGATTTCTCTATCTACAGTCTACCCATTGAGCAGCAGAATGCATTCAAAATGATTTTATTGCTCCCTATTGGCGCTCTAATTGTTGTTATCATGCGTTTACTGATAGGCATAAGGACTTCCGGCACTTTTATGCCTATTCTGATTGCATTAGCGTTAATACAAACGACCTTGCTGACTGGCATTATCATTTTCTTAACAGTTGTCGGAATAGGACTACTGATCCGATCATACTTGTCACGTCTAAATCTCCTGTTTGTAGCGCGCATCTCGGCCGTGATTATTGTCGTGATCGCAATCATCGCAAGTATCAGCATCATCAGCAACAAACTCGGGCTTGATCAGGCCATGACGGTCACTTTCTTTCCAATGATTATTCTATCTTGGACCATTGAACGTATGTCGGTGCTATGGGAAGAAGATGGTCCCCGAGAAGTATTTATCCAGGGAGGCGGTAGTCTGTTGACGGCGGTGATTGCCTATTTGTTTATGACCAACCAAACCGTTGAGTACTTGACTTTTAATTTTCCCGAATTGATGCTGGTTAATCTGGCCCTCATCCTAGTGTTGGGACAATATACCGGTTACCGTTTGTCCGAGTTGTATCGATTTCATTCACTGGAAAGACGCAATGCTTCTGGCAAGCGCTAAAAAACTCAGAAGTTTAGGCATCATCGGGATGAATCAAAGAAATTTTGGTTTGATCTCTCGTTATAACCCGCGCCATTTGTATCCCCTTGTTGATGACAAGCTCAAGACTAAACTGTTAGCGCAAAAAGCCGGCATTACGGTGCCGAAGTTACTCGGCACCGTGCAATATCAGCATGATGTCAAGTTATTGAAAGAAATACTCCACCCACATGATCAATTTGTGATCAAGCCAGTCAAAGGAAGTGGGGGCAAAGGTATTCTGGTTATTACTGAACATGATCATAGTCTTTACTTCAAACCCAGTGGTGATTCCATCCAGCTGGCGGAAATTGAAAGACACGTATCAAATATTCTAAGCGGTTTACATAGTCTGGGCGGCAAACCGGATACTGTCATGATTGAATCGCTGATACAATTGGATCCAGTTTTTTCAGACTATAGTTACGAAGGTATTCCAGATATACGTATTATTGTTTTTCGAGGCTACCCCATCATGGCAATGTTACGACTGACGACGCATGTTTCGGATGGTAAAGCCAATTTACATCAAGGTGCAGTGGGTGTCGGGATCGATATGGGATCAGGCAAAGCGTTGCATGCAGTGCAATACGGCAAATCTATTTCACACCACCCCGATACACGCAAGACATTCTCAGAATTAGCGGTTCCTCATTGGGATAAACTGCTGCAACTTGCCGCTGCATGTTATGAAATGACCGGATTGGGGTATTTAGGTGCTGATCTGGTATTGGACAGAGATCAGGGCCCCATGATTATTGAACTTAACGCGCGTCCTGGATTGGCCATCCAAGTGGCTAACTTTTCCGGCCTAGCGCCGCGCGTTGCTGCAATCGAGGCACTTAAAACTATTGATCTCGATCCGAAACTACGCGCCGCTTTCAGTAAGACTCATTTCGCTGCCGATGCAGATACTCCATCGGCTCGTCAGCTCCGCACACGTAGTAATGACCCTTGAGCTTGAAGCTATTTTGCAAAATCAGACTTATCGCCAGTCAGCATTTTAATCATTTTTATTGACAACTACTTTGTTCCGCCCTCTTTGTTTTGCTTGATAAAGCGCAGCATCAGCTGCTTCATTCAAGCTTGCAGCATCGGGAAAATGTGCAAGATCTCCTATACCGCAACTAAAATTCACAGAAAATTCCTCATCGTGACTCAAATGTAATAGCCGCGAGAAAACATTACGTATCTCGTCAATCACTTTCGCTGCCGAAGTTGCATCCGTATCATTCATAATAATTGCAAATTCTTCGCCGCCATACCGCCCGACAATATCCGTTTCTCTTAAACGTTGCTTGAGCAACCGCGCTAGGCTTTTGATAACGCGATCGCCTGCAGCATGCCCATAGGTATCATTAATATTCTTAAAAAAATCAATATCCACCATAGCAAATGATAATGAAGTATTCAATCGACTGGAACGTATTACTTCACGCGCCAGCTCTTCTTTGATGGCAGTATGGTTGAGTAAGCCGGTCAACCCATCATGAATCATTAAAGATCGTAAGAATCGTGCCCGAGTCACGCGTGTTGTTACTGCTGAAATCAAATAGACCGGATCGATGGGCTTAACCAGAAAGTCATCACCGCTCAGACTCATAGCTTCCGGTTGCGTATTGAAATCATTCTCAGAAGAAAGATAAACGATAGGCGTACTCAGAAAACCATCTATCTGCCGGATAATTTTTGCTAATTCAACACCATTACATCCCGGCATGTACAGATCCATCAAAATGAGATCAGGATTAAAATCATTCAATTTATTTAATAGTTGCATTGGCTCGGAAACTGTTTTTACATGCATTTCTGCCTGTTCTAATATGGCTGCATGATAAGCAAGCAGCGTTGGACTATCATCCACAATCAATACACGAAATGGTTCCTGAATTTGCGATGCTGTGATTAAGTCCAGTTGATCAATCAATTCATTGGAGTTAATAGGTTTTGTAAAATATGCGACACTGCCGGCTCGTACTGCGCCTAACCGATACGCCATATCGTCATGCGCTGAAATAAATATCACTCGAACTGGCTGAGCTCGCACTTTCTGAATTTGTTCCATGATTTGAATTCCGCCCATTTCATCCTCAGGAAATTCGATATCCATTAGGATAATCGCATGAGGGTACTGTTCAACGGCGACACGGAATTTATCGAGATGATTGTAAACTTCAACTTCATAGCCATAATAACGTAACTGCAAAGCAAGCTCTTGCGCGGCCTCGTAATCATCTTCCACTACAAAAATTAGATTGGATGCGGGAATATTTGGAAGAAGTGCAGGCTCATCAGTAGCTTTTGAAATAACCTCGATAGTTAGTATCGATTCTTTTTCAATCGAAATTTTCTTCAATTCAAGAATCTGTTGCAGAATCCGGGATGTTTGCAATGCATCGGCTGATATATCTTTCTGCATCAGGTTCTTAAGAACCTGTTCCAGTGCTCGCGCCTCTATACTCAGTTCGGGATAACCAAATGTTTTACCATTGCTGACTAAATTATGTACAGAACGATGCAGCTCTTGAAGCACTTTGATATCCCATTCAATTTGTAGCTTGGCCCAGAGAGCTTCAATTTCATCCATTCTATCTGGAAGCTCGTGCGCAAATAGTGCTAATAACAAACGCATCCTTTCCCGGAATTCTTTGTGTTCTATCACGTTCATAGTTTTATCTGCCTAATGATATGAGATTTCAGCTATCAGTTACATTGAAGGGATCTTCCCGATCCTGCTTGTTGTTTTCAAAGTAGAGTCCAATAAAGTACTCCGCTCCAAGGAGCAAGGAATTAACCCTAGAAGAGATTAAATTCACATCCCCATTCATTTTAATTTTAAAAATTTAATCTCTAAATCTAACATATAAAAATCAATTACTAAATCAAATTACTTCTAAACTTTCTTATCATCATATATAAGATTGCAAATCCAATAAATAAAATCACGAACGAGTTGATTCTCCCGAAATATAAAAATCTATTGTCAATATAAAATAATCCATTGATTATAAATATCAAAACAAATAACTCCTGGAGGCCGTCACTTTAATCAAGCGAAGAAGTGGCCACACTTGATTGGACAGTTTTTTCCATATCTTAAGTGGAAATCTCGCGTTAATGCCTACGCTGTATTTTGCATTGCAGGCAGGTTATCGAAGTAGAACTCATTTGGCGTTTTGTCGTCAAGCGCGGTGTGAGGTCTATATTGGTTGTAGAACATGAAATATTTTTCTAAGCCTTGTTTTGCATCAAAATAAGTGCAATTGGCCCGGCTAAAGAGAATTTATTCAGCGCTTTCGTAAGCTTATTATTTCAATAAGATTATATTTTTCCGATATATCGTCGATATTCACATTTCACACATTATTCACATGTGCTACGATATGATCCACCAAACAATAACCTCGATAAACGAACGGTTTATTCTAACTGCTTCTAAGCCGCGGTTTCCAAAACAGAATTTAAGCAAGGAGAATAAATTATTATGCCACCAAGAATTGCCCACGTTGACGACGATTCAGATATTCGTGAATCAGTTCAACGCATATTACTTAAAAATGGATATGAAGTAGATAGCTATTTGTCAATGCAGGAGTTTATCGATTCATTACAAGATGAAACAAAAAAACCAGATTTGGCTATTCTGGATGTTATGGTTGAATCCATGGATGCCGGATTGACAACTTATGCAAAAATTCACAAGCAATATCCGCAAATTCAGACTATTTTTCTGACGTCGTTAGGTGACATGATTCGACCATATTTTGAAGATGGTTCACATGAATGGGTTTGCATTATGGAGAAACCTGTTGAGCCAATCAGTCTCATGGCAACGATTAATGAACGCTTGAAGAAAGCAGGTGAGGCTGCATAATTTTGTGCAATAAATAATATGGCAAGCACTGAATTCTCCTGGAACAAGCCGAATACTCAAAGTGTATTGCTTGAAATAAAGGGAGATAAATTAAAACTTAGTGACGATGTTTTAATCAGCAATATTCGTTGGTTCATAACTTTCCGCTGGATACTGGTTGCTACACTGGTTTTCTTTGAAATCCTGATGCTATCGACATCAGATGCGCTGATGCAATTAGGCATCAGCGAGCAGCAGAAATGGCCGATCGCCATTATCATCGTACTGATTGTAGCCAATATTGCTTACATCTTTGCGTTAGATCATTGCAAGCCAGGAAAATATAACTCGCCTTCGACTAATTTATGGATTCAGATTATTGTTGACCTGATCTGCTTGTCAGTCGTCGTGCATTATATTGGCAGTACTTCCACGCCAATTTCTTTTTTCTACGTACTCCATATTGCTCTTGCCTGTATCTTTTTTTCTACCCGTGAAAGCCTGTATGTAACAATTTTGGTCTGCTTCATGGATTCGATCGTAATCATGATTGATAACTTTCTAATCACTCAAGCACCGCTTTCTACACTAATAAACAATCAATTTTTGTCTGAAAGTGCTCGCAAAGATGGCGCTTTGATATGGATGTTTTTCCTTGATATACTTTTTTTTGTCGTTTGGTATGTTGTTTCAAGGCTTTCTCTAATCGTTCGCGCACATGAGCACCATCTTCTCGATGCATACAGGAAAATCAACCAAGCACAAGTCGAGAAAGATCAATATGCGCTATTGATCACGCATCAACTTAAATCCCCGCTTGATGCTATTCGCAGCAAAATAAACTTAATCAAAGAAGGTTATTTGGGTGAAACAACACTTGAGATAAGTACTGCACTAGAGCAGATTGATCACCGGGCAAAAAATATGTCTAGCCTAATACTTGATCTACTCCGACTGGAGCGTTTGAAAGATACTTGTCTTGACACTGCAGTTTTCGAGTATGTTGAAATTCAATCTGCCTTACAAAAATGTATTGAAAAACTGACCCCGGTCGCTAGTTCTAAGAATGTTGCACTCAATTTATCCATTGAGAATTTTATTTGCAAAGTAATCCCTGATCAATTAGAAATACTTATAGAAAATATCATCACCAATGCGATCACCTATTCGCACGAAAATACTAGCGTTGAAATCTCATCTAAAGTAGATCGCAATAATTTTCGTGCTAACATTACCATCACCGACCATGGCATTGGTATCGAAGAGAAAGATTTGCCCAATATATTCAACGAATATTTTTATTCTCCTAGAGCAGCACTTCATAACAAGGCATCTAGTGGGATTGGTTTATCCATCGTTAAGATCGCGGCAGAAAATAATCAATTAAAAATTAAGGTTACCAGTGAGCCAGGAGTAGGGACTACATTTACTGTGGCTTTCAGCACAATCGAGTTTCCAGCAGCAACTGGAAGTGCCATACCAATACCCTTAATCAATACCAGCTTGTCTTAGCTGGATAACTCAGTGTAATATGCAGGAAGTTGCTCCATGCTGAAGGAGTTATTGCAAGTTTAATTCAGTTCAGAACTACCATGCCAATAGCGCCGATTTAATTTTCTCCAGCTCTTGACAGACCAATTATTATTTTCAAAACGTATCAAAATAGCACCATCGTTATCGCTACGCATCAACTGACTACTCGAATTATGATAACGCGAGGTTACAGTTTCGCGCGGATGACTATAACGATTAAGATAACCAACCGTGAAAATTGTTAGAGCAGGATTTATTTCTTGTATAAAAGCATCGGTTGATGAAGTGTGGCTGCCATGATGCGGTGCAATCAATACTGTTGCAGGAAGCTTATCACTGGAGCGAGCTAGCAATGCCAACTCGTCTTTCCTTTCAATATCAGCCGGCAATAATACACTGCCATGAGCTGATGTAATTTTTAATACACAACTTCTTGCGTTGGTACTCCGTTTTGAGTTCAAATAATCCCGCTCTAATGGATGCAGCAATTCAAAATGCACTTCGTCCCATTGCCAGGTCTGTCCCGCGCGGCACTGGTCCTTTAAGATTGCTGCCTGCGCTATGGGATGTCGATCGTCTAGTGATGACCACAACTGCATAACCGGTATCTCATTCAACACTGATAGTGCACCGCCACTATGATCCGAATCAGCATGCGACACGACCATAGCATCAAGTCTGCTAATTCCTTCTCCACGTAGAAAGGGCACAATAATGCGACTACCACTATCGGTTTCACCGAATCCAGGGCCCGTGTCAAATAATAATGCATGATGCTCGGTACGTGCTACGACCGCAAGCCCTTGACCAACATCAAGCACAGTCAGCCACAAATCCCCGGTTTTTGGTTGATCCAACTTAACCAAAAACATGGACAGAACTGCAACCATACCCAACCAACGTGCTGGAAAACCAGAAAAAAAGCCCATCCCCAAGCTTCCCGGCAACAGCATCCACAGAATTCCAATAGTAGCTACACTTATTGTCCATATTGGTGGAAAGTGTTGCTGCCATACCGCATGCGGCAAATTGCTTAGTGACTGCAGCATTGCCATGATGACACTTAACACATCATGGATGAACGGTAACATAAAATCGAATGCAGGTATGGTTGCTAACAATGTTAGCGGAACTACTATAAGACTTATCAGGGGAATGGCGATGGCATTAGCGATCGGCGATACTAAGGATATCTGTTGAAATAGCACCAGCAATAAAGGAATTAAAGCCAGCGTAATAGCCCACTGAATCCGCAACCAACCACTGAGCCAATGTATTTTTCCGGTCCGGCCAACAGTTAGTAGCATTATGACGGCAACTGCGCCAAAAGATAACCAGAATCCAGGAGCTAGAATTGCCCATGGATCTAATAATATCACTCCAAGCAACGCCCATGCCAACACTGTAGTTGCCGGTGTCTGACGCCCCATCCATAACACAATCGCCACTACCGCCAGCATATAAAACGCCCGCTGTGCCGGAATTGCAAAACCTGAAAGCACAGCATAGCTAAAAGCCACAATTAATCCAGCCATCACAGCAGCACGCCGTGCCGGAACACGTAATGTCAGATAAATATTACAGCGCCACAACCAATATACCACTGCAAATACTATGCTCGAGATCATCGTGATATGCAAACCGGAAATCGCCATGAGATGGTTAGTTCCAGTACGCGTAAAAACTTGCCATTGATCACGGGGAATTGCATTCTGATCACCTGTTGCCAACGTTTGCAATATTCCTAAATAAGTTTGATTTGCTAAGCTTGCAGCAAAACGATGTTGAATTCCTTCGCGAATATGCGCTATCCAATATACAGGACGTTGAACCATCGGTTGCAGGCGTTGATTCTCAGGCGATACACGCACATATCCAGTTGCACGGATATTGCGCTCCAATGCCCATCTTTCAAAATCGAAACTATGCGGATTTTGATTGCCATGTGGCCGCTTCAAATGCACTGTTAGTTGCCAACGCTCACCTGCACTAACCTTAGGTAATACTGCTTGATTGGCTCCCGACTGTCGCACTTTATACCAAGACAATGCAATCCGCTTGGGCACGATCGCACCCTCAGTATTCACATGCTCGACGTCAAGCTGAAAACGCACACTTCGATCATTTTCTTGCGGCACATTAGCTATCACACCGACTATTTGTATGGCCTTACGCTCCCAGATACGAGGCAGAGAATCGCTCAAACGCCAGTGCGCTAAAATCGCCGCCCAACAAAACCCAAACACGAGAAAAACAATTCCCAACAAGATTCTGCTTATTACAATATGAATTGCCGCTCGGAAAAACCCAAACAGCCCAGCTGCAATTGCCATTGACAACAACAACCCAATCCATTCTACTTCTGGCAGTACGGTTCGGTACTGCAGCCAACCAACGCCAAAAACAAACGCTAGGATATTTAATCTCACGCAAGCATTCTTCAAATTTAGTTTATCTGCGATAACACTATTTATTTACTTTACTTGGAACTTCATTGGGCATTTACTATATTTTATATCATAAAATTAGTATGTTACAATTTACAATAATTTGTTCCATATACATAGCGGCGGTATTTCCTCTGAATATAATGCAAAATCCATCCAATATTCGAAAAGCTAGCTGTAGGTAGCCTCCAAAACTTAATAACAGCAAACATAGAGGAGAAAACGGTGATATTAGATGCAGAGAATTCAAGCCACTCAATGGATTACGGATCTTCGAGCAGAAATTATAAGCTCATTATCAGTATCTCAGAGTTACTCAAAAACGACTCGAAGAATCACATAATCGTTATGTAAATCTTATGATTATGCAACATGGAACAAAGAAAATACTTATTTCTCAAAAATGATGACTACACTATAGAGTATCAGATTGAATTAAAAACTTAACACCCTATACCTCAAAGGAATAAGAATGACAAATATTACTGCAATTCTGGGCAACGAAAGCGAATTACTTCTCAACCATGTTTGCAATACGATACCTAAAGATAATTTGCAACTGCCAGGTTCCGATTTTGTCGATCGTGTAATGTTATTGAGCAATCGCAAGCCGAATGTTTTGCGCAATCTTCAGGCACTTTATTGTCACGGACGTTTATCCAGCACAGGCTATTTATCATTATTGCCCGTAGATCAAGGGGTCGAACATTCAGCGGGTGCATCATTTGCGCCTAATCCAATGTTCTTTGATCCCAAAAATATCGTAGAGCTTGCTATTGAAGGCGGTTGCAATGGCGTTGCTTCCACCCTGGGGGTATTGGCAATTGTGTCACGCCAATATGCGCACAAAATCCCCATGATTCTCAAAATCAACCATAATGAATTACTGACTTATCCTAATAAATTTGATCAGACAATGTTTGCTAGTGTTAACCAGGCCTTCAACATGGGAGCTTGTGCTGTAGGTGCGACTATTTTTTACGGCTCGGATGAATCGCGTCGCCAAATACGAGAGGTTTCTGCAGCATTTGAACATGCACATGATCTGGGCATGGCCACTATACTATGGGCATACACACGCAATAGCGCATTTAAAGTTGCAGACAAAGATTACCATGAGAGCGCCGATTTAACCGGTCAAGCGAATCATCTGGCAGTCACCATTGGCGCAGACATCGTTAAACAGAAAATGGCTACCAATAATGGAGGGTATAACGCAATAAAATTCGGAAAAACTCACTCTAAAGTATATAGCGAACTAACAACAGACCATCCGATTGATCTTGTACGATACCAAGTGGCTAATTGTTACATGGGACGGATCGGTATGATCAATTCAGGTGGCGAATCGGGTAGTGATGATTTGCATCAAGCCGTTCGAACTGCTGTAATTAACAAACGCGCTGGGGGCATGGGGCTCATATCCGGACGCAAGGCATTCCAGAAACCTGTTGCCGAAGGCATCAAGTTGCTCAACGCAATCCAAGACGTATATTTATCACATGAAGTAACGATAGCTTGAGCGGTATAGTAGTTCAGACCCCTACCTGAACTACTATAGCAACAACTAATCACTTGGCAGATGATTTTATAGCATCCAAGTTGATTCGCGCATCTTCGTTTCCCTGTGCGGCTGCTTTCTCAAACCACTCGATAGCTTCCTTTTCATCTCTCGCTACGCCTTCACCAGTAAAATACATGGCACCTAAATTATTTTGTGCATCTACATGTCCTTGTTCGGCAGCTTTCTTGAATAACTCAACAGCTTGCTCCATATCTTGAGGCACACCTTCGCCATTTGCATACATGAGCCCTAAATTGAATTGTGCATCGGCATAGCCCTGCTCTGCTGCGCGGTAAAACCATCCGGCTGCAAGCTCCGGGTCGGTATTCAACACTTGACCAGAAACTGTCTTGGAAACAGCATCACCGGTATAATACATCACACCTAAACCATTCTGAGCAACCGGATCTCCAGCTCTCGCATCTTCCATGAGCGCCTTAAATTTTTCCTCGGCAAAATTTTCATCGTCTATACCTGCCGGCATAATTTGTTCCTTCAGCGCAGCTTTTTCTTCTTCCGTCAAGCCTTCACTCATAAATGACGGGATCTCACCCATCCTGGTGATTTCGCTCATGGGGTTTGGTATTGAGCTACTTTCTGATTTATCATTTTTTGTTTCTTCGCCGCAACCTTGAAGTAATAAAACTACTATAGCAAATAATAAAACAGCAAAAACTTTCATTTATAATTTCCTTTATTTCTCAAATGAAACGATATAAGTAAATACACTATAGCAAACTCGATTAGAAGTTGTGATTGATATTTACTAATTAGCACCAGATTTTCTTAACAATTCAACAATCTCCCGATAACGATAGTGACTAGCAAGCATCAATGCAGTCATTCCATTGCTAGCTTTAAGATCCAGATTGGCATTTGCTGCAATCAATGAATAAACTGCTCTCAAATTACCATGTTGGGCCGCAAGCATTAGCGCGGTAGCTCCATTTTCCAACTGATAATTTACTTCGGCTTTTGCATTAACCAAATTTTCAATGGTTTGTTGATGCCCCTCTCGTGCAGCCAGCATGAGAGCTGTCATACCATCGTCTCGTTTAGCATTTACGTCAGCATGGGCATCTAACAACAAAGTAATCACCTTCCTTCTGTCTTTCTCAGCAGCTAAGATTAAAGCCGTGCCATCTCCTTTAGAAACAGCATTTACATCAGCACCGGCTCTCAGTAAAATTTCAACAACCTGTTCACGACCATCCCGGGAAGCTCTCATCAAAGCCGACAAACCATCCTCTGCTCTTAAATTCGCATCCACACCAGCTTGCAGGAATTGTTCAACGATAGCAGAATTTCCTTTATTAACTGCAGCTAGAAAAGCCGCACTCAATTCTTGCGAATTTATCTGTTGATTATCAAGAATATTCTTAACCAAAGAAAAATTTCCTCTCTCTGCAGCAGCGATCAATTCACTATCAATAACCGCTGACCAAGCATTGAAAGCTTGAGAGGCAAATAAAAACACTATTCCTGGTAAAAATTCTTTGATAAAAAATCTTGGCATGAAAAATTCTCCCTGATAATTCAATGATATTCACACAGATAATTCTAATAATCCCACTTGAACCCTAATCAACTTATCGGTTTCGTATTTATTGGTCGAATGACAGAATTATACAATTTAAATAATTCTTTTACCGCTGTCTCGCCTTGAATTCTCATGCCAATTACATTTCAAGACCATGTGCAGTATGCTATTCTTGCAAAAGCTGTTATTAAGTACTGCTCTCAATACAAAAAGAATCTCATTCAAGCCACTATATCAATTGGAATGTTTTAACGTTGGCATCTTGGCAGATTATGTGATTATAGTTAATAAGCTAAAGTTCTTACTCCAATAACCATTCAAAAAATTAATTTTATGATCATTGATCATTATGACATCGTTATTGTGGGTGGTGGCCCGGTAGGCATGGCATTAGCTCTTGGCCTACGCGATAGTGGAGTATCGAGTCTACTTCTTGAAGCTCGCGGGTTACCAGAGAAAGACGAAGACCCGCGCCCATTGGCATTATCACATGGCAGTTATCTGATATTGCAGCGCCTAGAAGTATGGAACAGGTTAATAAAAAACACTCCGATTCAAACGATTCATATTTCTAATCGCGGCAGCTTTGGGCGCACTATTTTGGAATCTCAGGATGCCGGTGTTCCTGCATTAGGTTATGTAGTGAATTATCATGATCTTTTTAGTGCCATGCATGCGCAATTGACTACCTCACAATCCAATTATATTACGGGCGCTTTAGTTACCCGAATCGATACTACTGAAAACTCGGGTAATGTATTTTTTGACCAACACGGAAAACCAAAGCAAATAACCGCTAAGCTTCTTGTCTTAGCTGATGGCGGTCAACTGATCAAGCAAATACCCGACATCAATTATCGATCATATGATTATCAACAGTGGGCTGTAGTGGCAAATATTAAAGCTGAACAAAAACAAACAGGTATCGCTTATGAACGCTTTACTTCAGATGGACCTGTTGCACTACTTCCAAATGATCAGGATTTTTCTCTGGTATGGACCGTAGCTCCAGATATTGTAAAAGAAATTACTGAACTGAATGACAAGTCTTTTCTGTTCCAGTTGCACCAACATTTTGGCGACAGGCTCGGAAAATTTATCGGCGCGGGAAAAAGATCAGCATTTCCATTAGCGCTTAAGTATGCCACATCCACCGTATCTCAAAGAATCGCGCTCATCGGCAATGCAGCACAGACTTTACATCCGGTTGCAGGACAGGGGTTTAATCTAGGTCTGAGAGATGCCTATGAATTGGCATGTGAAATCATTCACGCGAAAAATATATCTCAAGAACTCGGCACACCCACCATGTTATCCAAATACCTTCAACGAAGACGAAAGGACAGTAACGTTGTTAGAACCTTCACTGACACTCTGGTCAAGTTATTTTCTAATGATAGCAAAATACTCAGTCAAGCTTGTGGACTCGGTTTAAGTACTTTAGATTGTGTACCGCCACTTAAACGTTTTATTGCCCGTCGCATGATATTTGGTGCAAAAGAATAATTCTCGATCTTTATTCCACGGTCAATTTGACAAAGGTTATAATAAAGCTCGCAATAAGATATACAATTTTATTTTCCTGACCAAGCTTTAAGCTACTTGCAAATAACAGTAATACTCAACATCAGATTTAACTGCTTACTATTTATAATCTCTCCCAAAGATGTTTCCATGCAAATTGGTTCTCACATTCTAAAAAATAAATTGATTGTTGCTCCAATGGCTGGTGTTACCGATCGACCATTTAGGCAACTATGCAAATCAATGGGTGCTGGCATGGCTGTTTCCGAAATGGTGTCGTGCAACTCACTGCTATGGGGTTCTATAAAAACACGGCGGCGCGCGAACCATGAAGGAGAAGTTTCTCCAATTTCTGTTCAAATTGCTGGCGCTGATCCTCAGATGCTTGCGGCAGCAGCGCAGTATAATGCAGAAAATGGCGCTCAGATTATCGATATCAATATGGGATGCCCAGCAAAAAAAATATGTAATGTCATGGCCGGTTCAGCGCTATTACAAGATGAAAAATTAGTAGAAAAAATCTTAGTCGCAGTAGTAAGATCCGTCGATATTCCGGTAACCCTTAAAATTCGCACTGGATGGGATAAACAACATAAAAATGCCTTATCTATTGCACATATTGCGGAAAGCTCGGGTATTCAAGCGCTCGCAATTCATGGGCGAACACGGGCATGTGCATACACTGGCACCGCGGAATACGACACCATAGCAGCTGTAAAGGCAGCAGTTAAAATTCCTGTCATTGCAAATGGTGATATCACTACCCCTGAACAAGCAAAGCAGATACTCGCTTATACTAAAGCAGATGCGATTATGATAGGTCGCGCTGCGCAAGGAAGACCCTGGATTTTCCGCGAAATAGATCATTTTCTTACAACCGGCCAACACCTCCAATCTCCTGAAGTATCTGATATACATCAAGTTTTAATTAATCATCTTCATGATTTATATCATTTCTACGGTGAATACTCGGGTATTCGCATCGCACGCAAACATATATCTTGGTATACCAAAGGACTCATAGGATCAGCTGGCTTTCGTCAGGCAATGAACCAATTACAAACCACTGATCAGCAAATTTCTGAAACCAATAAATTTTTTACCCAATTAGCTAAGCAAGGCCAAAGATTGAGTTACATCAAAATGGGGAGTAATTAGTTTATGAGCGCAGCAAAGGAGAATGAAATTGCATCATGCATACGTAATGCCATAGTCGGATATCTCAATGATCTAGATGGAGAAAAACCCGGAAATATCTATAGTATGGTGATTCAAAGTGTTGAAAAACCTTTAATAGAAGTTGTTATCCAGCATACCCACGGTAACCAAACACAAGCAGCTGTATTACTTGGGGTAAACCGTAATACACTGCGTCAAAAAATGAAACAGTATCGAATCAAATGATCATAAAACAAGCACTCATCAGTGTTTCTGACAAAACCGGAATCATTGAATTAGCCCAGAAATTGACCCATTGTGATATCAAAATTATCTCAACGGGCGGCACTGCAAGACTACTAAGCGAAGCTGGAATATCCGTTCATGAAGTAAGTGATTACACTGGTTTCCCAGAAATGCTGGATGGTCGAATTAAAACGCTCCATCCTAAAATTCATGCTGGCATTCTCGCACGTAACGATTTGCCAGATCATCAGCAAGCACTTGATCAAGCATCGATACCGAATATCGAACTGGTAATTGTTAATTTATATCCGTTCAAGCAAACGATCGCAAAACAAAACTCTACGCTCATTGATGCGATTGAAAATATTGACATTGGAGGCCCCACGATGATTCGGGCAGCTGCCAAAAATTATCAGAAGGTTACTGTAATCACCGATCCACTAGATTATTCTTCACTTTGCGATGAACTTGAAGGTAATAATAAATCGATCAGTTTGGCAACTCGTTTTAAGTTGGCGCAAAAGGCTTTTGCACACACGGCTTCCTATGACGGCGTTATCGGTAATTATTTGACTGCATTGGATGAGAATTTTCTTCACAAGGATTTCCCAGAATCACTGAATCTGAATTTCAATATCGTGCAGAATTTACGCTATGGAGAAAACCCGCATCAAAAAGCGGCATTCTATCGAGATTCGACTATAACCTCTGGCAGCTTAGCAAATTATCAACAGCTGCAGGGCAAGGAATTATCCTATAATAATATTGCAGATACGGACGCGGCTTGGGAGTGTGTCAAAACGTTTGACAAACCGGCCTGTGTAATCGTGAAACACGCTAATCCTTGCGGAATAGCCATTTCAGAATCAATATTGAATGCCTACCACCTTGCATTTGCAACCGATCCGGTATCTGCTTTTGGTGGCATCATCGCTTTTAACCAAGTTATCGACAAGAACACTGCAGAAGCAATCCTTAAACAATTTGTTGAAGTGATTATTGCACCGGAAATTTCGTCCGAGGCGCAACAGCTCTTGTCGCAAAAAAATAATATCCGGGTGTTGGTTGTACCGTTACAAATGGAAAACTCTATCTATGACTTGAAAAGAGTTAATGGCGGACTTCTTGTTCAAACACCGGACACTTCCAACATTACAGTGTCCGATCTAGCTATAGTCACCAAAGTAAAACCCACCCCACAGCAATTAGATGATTTATTGTTTGCATGGCGAGCGGCAAAGTTTGTTAAATCTAATGCTATTGTATTTTGTCGTAATGGCCAGACAATCGGCATTGGCGCCGGTCAAATGAGCCGGATTGACAGTGCGCGAATCGCATCCATAAAAGCCCAGCAGGCAGGTTATACACTGACAGACTCTGTTGTCGCATCGGATGCATTCTTCCCTTTTCGCGATGGTTTAGACGTTGTTGTACAAGCAGGAGCAACAGCGATAATTCAACCTGGCGGCAGTATTCGTGACGACGAAGTTATTGCTGCTGCGGACGAGCAAGGAATCTCGATGATATTCACGAGCATTCGTCATTTTCGACATTAGACAACCTCTATATCATGAAGCTATTAGTTATTGGTGGAGGGGGTAGAGAACACGCGCTAGCGTGGAAGTTAAGTCTTTCACCGCGCGTACATAAAGTGTTTGTGGCACCTGGTAATGCGGGCACAGCACTTGAACGCGGTTTAGAGAATATCCCAATTACATCAATCCCTGATCTAATCGAATTTGCACGGAAAGAACATATTGCAATTACGGTCGTCGGGCCAGAAATACCACTTGCTGCAGGTATTGTTGATGCGTTTCAGGCCAGCAACTTAAAAATCTTTGGGCCAAACCAACAGGCAGCCCAGCTTGAGACTTCAAAGATTTTTGCCAAGAAATTCATGCAGCGGCACCAAATCCCCACCGCATCTTATGAGAGTTTTACTAACCCTGAACTGGCACATCAGTATATAGACCAACAGCATGTCCCTTTAGTAATTAAAGCGGATGGTCTCGCAGCAGGAAAAGGCGTTATTGTCGCGCAAACCCACGATGAAGCTCACTCGGCTGTCAATACGATACTGGTTGAGAAAAATCTTGGTGCTGCAGGCTGCGAAATTATTATTGAAGAATTTCTTCAAGGCATAGAAGTCAGCTTTATCGTCATGACTGATAGCCTCCATATTCTCCCATTAGCGACTAGCCAGGATCATAAACGCCTTTACGATGGAGAATTGGGCCCAAATACTGGTGGAATGGGTGCATACTCGCCCGCTCCTTTTATTTCGCCCAATCTACATGCACAAATCATGCGCAATATCATTGATCCCGTTATCAGCGGATTAAAACAAGAAGGCATCCACTATACCGGATTTCTTTATGCCGGTTTAATGATTACAGCGGATGGCCATGCAAACGTGCTGGAATTTAACTGCCGCCTGGGAGATCCGGAAACGCAACCTATTATGCTACGCTTAAAAAGTGATCTCTTGACACTCATTGAGCATGCCACCAATGAAACGCTTAATAAAGCTGATGCCGAATGGGACAAGCGTGCTGCACTTGGCGTTGTAATGGCTGCGCATGGTTATCCGGAAAATCCGAGAAAAAATGATGTAGTTCATGGCCTACATGAGCTCATCAATGAACAGGAAAATACTGATAATTTTCATATTTTTCATGCCGGAACGTTCATGGGCGGAAAAGATGAAAAGGAAATTATGACTGCAGGTGGACGAGTTTTATGCGTAACAGCACTTGGAGAAAACGTAAAAATAGCGCAGCAGAATACTTATAAGCTCATTAAAAAAATTTACTTTGATGGTTATCAGATTCGTCACGATATCGGCTATCAAAGTATAAATTATCAGAAAAAAGGCTAAACAAAGCGCAATTAATTGTTTTCAAATATAATTGAATAAGGATAACCCAGAAATCTTAACATAGGATTGCTGTGCAGCCTGAAGGTATAGCTGTTGTCTTTGGAAATTAGAAATCACTTCCGACAAATCAGCGTCTTGTAAATTAGAAAGTGATTTTTCAAATTGAATATTTTGATCATCGCCAACACTTTCTAAGCTATCGATTTCATTCATCCGAGCCCCAATGGCAGACTGTTTTGTAAGCACATGTTCCAGACTATTGTTAATGTTTTGTAGCACTGTATCTAAACTATTTGACAACCGCGCACCTCCAGGTTGACCGCTGGAAGGTGTTTCGAGCGCCGTAATTAAGTCGCTCATGGTTTTAAAAATACTTTGATTGCTGCTTGGAGAAACCGTAAATTTATCTCCATTTTCTGGATCTCCTTTGATACTTAACTGTATTCCATCAAAACTAATCGCACTGTCACTTGTATAAGAATTGCCTGATGAAACCGCCAATCCAGTAGTTATATTTACGATGTTATAAGTTGTCACGCCAGCAGCAACTGTGAAATCAATCTCATAATTCGCACCTGTAAGATTAGCTGGTGTAATTACTGATCCTTTATCAATAATACCGGTACCATTGTTTAGTGAGTCAGCTGCCGTTGAAAAAACACCATTTCCGTTCTTTATACGTTCAAAAACATCAGTACCCGAGTCGTTGACAGCAAGTTGACGCGCCGGCCCAACTTGATTCATTCTCTGCCCTTGATCTCCTGCATACTGCACATTAAGCCCCGTTTTCACAAAAGGTTTTGTATTGGCCTGATATCCTGAAAACAAGAATTGTCCATTCTCGTCCGTAGTATTGGCTAAGCCAACTAACGAATCAAACTTACCACGCAGTTCAGTCGCAAGAATTTTTTTATCCGCATCGTTTAGTGATGAATTTCCAGCGTAAACTGTTGAGCTGTGCACACTTTGGAGAATCGAGGTCAATTCCTTCAATACATTTTCTTCCAGCCCCAATGAGGAACTCGCACTGGCACGATTAACTGAGAATTGCTTATTCAATGATGCTGCTTGAGCGATATTCAATGCTTGTGCAGCAGCAATTGGATCATCCGAAGGTGTAAGGATTCGTTTACCAGTAGATAGCTGCTGTTGAGTCTTAACTAAAGTACTCTGGTTCTGAAGCATCAAATTTGTCCCAGTTTCATAAATTGTATTGGTACTAACACGCATGATATTGTCTCCAGGTTAGAAATACATCTAACTAATGCGAAGAATTGAATCGAATAATGTATTGCTCATTTCAATGATCTTACTTGCAGCTTGGTAAGCCTGCTGGAAGCGCATTAAGTTGGCAGCTTCTTCATCAAGATTAACACCTGATGTAGACTGTATAGTATTTTCAATTTGTGTAAGAAAATTAGCTTGCGACTTACTGGTCACTTCTAACTCCCGCGTCTTATTACCAATTTGACTAACCAGCTGTCCGTACGCAGACTGATATGATGCCGTCCCATTTTCTACGGTATTTTTAGTTTGCAAAGCACCCAGCAACAATGCATTACGATTATCAGCAGATCCGTTAAGGTTAGGTGCAATTGTAAAGATGTCTCCTGCAGCGGGGCTCCCACTAATTTGGAAAGTATAACCATTGAAGCTAATATCAGCTCCTTCGGCATATGCTTGATTAGTAGCCGGCAACCCAGTACCAGTACCAGTCACATCATATTGGCCATCGTATGGTGTATGAAATGTTATAGTTAGCGGTTGTTGTAGATCAGGATCTAGGGGCAATGGATTTACAGTTCCGGCACTAATTTTGCCAGTGCCAGTATTCGTTGTTGCTGCATTGGTACGATTAGGTCCCGCCGCAGCAATTTTGGATGTGTCATTAATATTTACTGCGATATCTTTCGCACCATTTACAGTAGGCTGTATCCGAAATCTTTCGTTAATAAGAATAGTCGCTCCCGTAACTGAAATACCATCAAGCATTAATGGCGCCCCTCCTGATGGGGCAATTAAAGTGCTTATCGAAGTATTATCGGATAGTCTTGTCAATGTATAGTTAGTACCATCGTACGAGAACTGATAGTCGCTCGCAGTTAAGGCACCATAATCACTTATACTTGTAGTAATACTAGAAGTTGGATTATTGGTTAAGGCTGACGTTACTTTAGGTGAAGGCACAGTGAAGAAATTCACTCCCATATCTCCATTTAGATCCACACCCAATTGATGTTGCGCATTAAAACTATGCGCTAACGTAATAGCCACTCTTCCTAATGCATTTTGTGCGCTATCCAGCGTATCACCTCGAAAATGCAAAAGCCCTCCTAAAGCTCCGCCTGTAATCTGATTCTCAGGAATTTGAATAGTACTGTTTCTAGAAACAAGACCTAAGGTTAAATCACTAGGATTATCAGATGATTGAATCGCTTGCAACGTTAGTGTTTTACTTCCAACAACTAATGCTTGGCCATTACCAACGAAAACATTTATAACGCCACTGCTATCCCGAACGATATCCGTATTGACTAATTTACTTAATCGATTTATGAGTTCATCGCGCTGATCCAGCATATCATTAGCAGGCTGCCCGCCAGCCGCACCTTCCGCCAACGTGATCTGTTGATTCATATCGGCCAATTGGCTTGCTAATGAATTTACCTCGACCACAATACTGGTAATTTGGCCGTTAATACCTTCTCTCATTTGTGACATACGCTGATCCATGGCTTGGAAACGTGCCGCAAGCGCTTCTCCATTACTTATCATAGCCTGGCGTGATGGAACTACCGATGGATTTGATGTCACATCTTGTAGTGCACTAAAAAAATTTTGAAGTGCCGGGGAAAGTCCGGAAGCAGTATCTCCCAGCATATCGTCTAATTGTTTTATTTGTGCATAATGACTATCGAGCGACTGGCTTTGTGTTTGAATCTGTAAAGATTGGTTAGCAAGAAATTGATTGTATACGCGTTGAACTGTGGTCGAGTGAACTCCGCGCCCAAAAAATCCGGCTCCCGATGATTGTGGTATATTGGTATTAAGCATAACCTGTTGGCGATTATATCCAGGGGTAGCCACATTACTAATATTATGGCTGGTTGTTAATAGCTGGTTTTGCGCAGCTAATAAACCAGAAATCCCAATGTCAAGAATACCATTTCCCATAGCTTATATCCGGCCTTTAATTTTTAATAATCTCAATAGTTATATCGGTAAGTTAATAAAAGAATTGAAAATTTTTCTTTATCAAATGAACTTACGATTCTGTAACGCTTCGCTATTATTTATTTGAATCAACTTCTCGGCATATTTTGGATCGGTAGCATAACCGGCTCGCTGCAGACCCGTTGCAAACGCCGCAAAATCAGAAGATTCCAAAACTTTTGCATAACGTGGGTTATCCAATAACAATCTAGCATAATCATTAAATCCTTCCGCATAGGAGCTATAAGCACGAAATTTATCGACTATCTTTTGCGGTGTACCATTAATATATTCAGTAGTTACCTTCTCCACAGTGTCACCTTTCCAGCTTGCACCGGCTTTAATACCAAACAGGTTGTAACTTGGGCTATTATCAGCACGACGAATCTCATGTTTACCCCATCCACTCTCCAGTGCCGCTTGGGCCAGCATAAAATGAGGAGGAATACCCGTCGATTGTGAGGCAATCTTTGCATGTGGCAAAAGCGTATTGATAAAATCCATTGATCGATTAAATGAGTTCTTCAGTTGTGATTCGACTTGGACAGGTGCAACAAAAGCCTCATCTGGCGAATTCATTTTTTCTACTGGAATCATCGTTTGCTTTGAATTAGATGCACTAGGCCACAATTGTTCTGATCTATCATTGGGATGCCCACTCTTTATCACTAATGGTTGATTAATTGCATTGATAGAAGACAAAAGGGCATCGGCCTGGCTTATCGAAGTCTGTGGTTCAATCGAGCCATCCGCTCTACCTAATTGTTTTACTAATATATTAGCAATACCAATCCCCTTGGTTGACAGGTGCTGAGCAAGCTGCTGGTCATACATTTGCGTAAAAAACTGTGTTTGCTGACTATCAAACATTCCGTCCTTAGGAGTTGCTTCCCGCATGCTTTTAAGTAACATATTCATGAACAGTGCTTCGAATTGCTGCGCTGCTTTATGCAAAGCCTGCTCCGGATCCCGCTTAGCCATCAAGTGCAAATCATCAATGCTTTTGGCATCAACCGCAAGCTTGCTCGAAATATCCGGTGATATCATCATGTGTGTATTCTCAGGGTTAAATAATTTCCAAATCTGCGCGCAGTGAACCTGCCGCTTTTAGTGCTTGTAAAATTGACAATAAATCTTGTGTTGTTGCGCCAATCGCTGTTAAAGCTTTAACAACCTCACCAAGATCAGCACCATTTGGCAACAACATTAAATTTCCTTCGTCGGTACGTATTTCGACTTGAGATCGTTGTGTGACAACAGTCTCACCACGTTGCGCGAATGGGCCCGGTTGACTAATGACAGGTTCCGTATTGATAATGATCGATAAATTGCCATGCGCGATCGCACTTGTTTCAAGCGTGACCGATTGATTCATTACAATGGATCCGGTGCGGGAATTGACAATAACTTTTGCTGTTGCTTTAGCCGGAACGACATCCATGCTTTCAATCTGAGAAATAAACATAATTCTCTGACTGGTATCTATAGGCGCTTTTACTTGCACAACACGTCCATCAACCGCAACAGCAGAAGATGGATAAAGTGAATTGATGGCATCCACAATTCGATTCACCGTTGTAAAATCGGTTGAATTTAACTCAAGATTAATATAATCCCCCTGCCCGACTACTGTGGGAATTTCACGCTCAACTATACCTCCCCCACTGATTCTCCCAACGCTAAGATGATTAACCTGTACACTACTTCCTCCAGCAGCAGCTCCAACACCACCTACCAGAATACTTCCTTGCGCCATCGCATAAACTTGATTATCCGCCCCTTTTAGCGGGGTCATTAACAATGTGCCTCCACGCAAGCTTTTTGCATTACCCATAGATGACACCGTAACATCAATATGTTGCCCGGTTTTAGTAAATGCAGGCAGAGTCGCTGTTACCATCACAGCAGCAACATTTCGTAACTGCAAATTGGTGCCGGGCGGCAAATTAACACCTAATTGACCCAACATACTAATAACGCTTTGTACCGTAAATGGCGTCTGGGTAGTCATATCACCACTGCCATCTAGGCCGACAACTAATCCATAGCCTATCAATTGATTATTACGCACCCCCTGAATCGATGCTAAATCCTTAATTCGATCTGCAAAATTTATGCCCGGTAACAACAAACATACCATCAGTAAGCTATGGATAATTAGGTGCGGAATTTTCATAATGGCATGTGTTTTCTTAGGAAATCAGATAAATATATTAAAACTATCAAAAAGGTGTCACATTTAGAAAAAAGCGTGATAGCCATCCCATTGTCTGTGCTTCATCAATATAACCGTTGGCGCGGTATTCAATGCGTGCATCCGCTATCTGTGTTGATGATATGGTGTTTGCCATAATATGTATTGGATTGATCACTCCAGAAAGCCTTATAAACTCTTGCCCTTGGTTAATTCCAATTTGTTTCTCTCCGCTGACAACCAGATTTCCATTTGGTAGCGCCTCAATCACTGTTACCGTAATCGTTCCTATAAAATTATTCTTACTAGAACTTTCACCGCCGCCATCAAAACTATTGTTGGATTTAGCTTCAACTGTGGCATGTTTTTTTAAAAAACTTAAAGGTATCCCCAAAAGACTAGGGACCGAGAAATCAATACTTCCAGAGCGATCCACATTACTTTCTGAACTCTTACTTGCATTTGTCCGTTCGTTCAAGGTGACAATGATCGTATCGCCAACACTTCTTGCGCGTCGATCCTCAAATAATGGTGTATAGCGCACTCCATTCGTCGTGCTATTAAGGGCTTGTAAAATGGAACCATTAGGCTGAATAACTGCCAAGCTTTGATGGGCTGGACGCAAAGAATTAGGTTGATGGGTAACTGTCGCTGGAATGGATGTGCAACCCGATGCAAACATGAAGAGTATCAAGACATACAAAGAGCTATATTTATTGTCTATCAACAGTTGCCAGTTAACCATTCTATTGCTCCCGTTAATTTACCAATTATAGTTGCGCCAGTCTTTGCAACATTTGATCAGAAGTCTCAATAGACTTGGAATTCATTTCATAAGCACGCTGGGTTTGAATCATATTAACCAATTCCTCTACCACGCTTACATTTGAAGTTTCAACAAACCCCTGATCTAGAATCCCTAGTCCATTGGTGCCAGGCGCATTCTGATTGGGTGTTCCGCTGGATGCAGTTTCCATGTATAAATTCTCACCCATTTTCTGTAATCCAGATGGATTAATAAAACTTGCCAATTGGATATTACCAAGCTGTATCGGCGCAGTTGCACCTGGTACCGTTGCAGATACCGTACCATCCCGTCCTACAGTAACCGTCTGTGTATTCGGGGGAACAACAATTGCCGGCTGCACCATATACCCACTGGACGTTACAAGTTGACCATTAAGGTCTAATTGAAATGCTCCATCACGCGTGTAAGCGGTTGTGCCATCAGGCATTAAAACCTGAAAAAAACCCAGTCCACGGATTGCAACGTCGCGTGGATTATCAGTTGGCTGTATTATTCCCTGAGTGAATATACTCTCAGTTGCAACTGGTTTAACGCCCGTGCCAAGCTGTAAGCCGGAAGGCAACTGAGTTTGTTGCGAGGACTGAGCACCTGGTTGACGCAATGTTTGATACATCAAATCTTCAAATACTGCGCGAGACCGCTTAAAGCCATTGGTATTGACATTCGCCAAATTATTAGCAATAACATCCAATTTGGTTTGCTGTGCTTCTAAACCCGTTTTGGAAATCCATAATGAACGTATCATTTGATCAATTCCTATATTTAATTGTTGCTAAGCTCTAACCAGCATAACTTGACTTGCCTGTTGCGCATTGCTCTGCGCGTTTTCCAGCATCTTCATTTGCATATCGAACTGACGAGCCAGAGCGATCATATTGACCATTTCATGCACAACATTCACGTTACTCCCTTCCAGGGTTCCATCAATCAGTCGGACTCTGGCATCAACCAGCGCCTCTTTGCCATCTTTTTGACGAAACAAGCCATCGGCACCCTTTACAAGATTTTCTTCTGGTGGATTAACCAATTTAATTCGCCCAACTATAGCCACCGTATTAGGCAGAGCATTAAGCGGGACTGTCGATACAGTTCCATCTACACCGATAGTAATGCGCGTTTCCGGCGGAACAGAAATAACCCCAACGTCACCTTTGACTTTCAATCCATTCTGGGTTGAAAGCAAGCCATTGGCACCAACTTGCAAGCTGCCATTCCGGGTATACGCCTCTTCACCATTATCAAGTTGCACAGCAATCCAACCAGGACCCCGAATAGCAACATCAAGATCTCGTCCAGTCGTCTCTAATGGACCCGCGGTAAAATCGGAACCTGTCGTTGAATCC
Source organism: uncultured Nitrosomonas sp. (assembly GCF_902826915.1). Taxonomy (GTDB): domain Bacteria; phylum Pseudomonadota; class Gammaproteobacteria; order Burkholderiales; family Nitrosomonadaceae; genus Nitrosomonas. The sequence continues at coordinate 26,183 of NZ_CADEGP010000009.1, read as the reverse complement.
ACTACAAAAGCGCGTGTTGGCAATCCATCTCCAAATAGTGGAACAGCACGGAATGCATTGGTCTCAGCCCGGTAACCCGTTGTCGATGCATTAGCGAGATTGTGTGCAACGGTCGCTTGTTGATTCAGCGTATGGTTTGCACCAGTCATCGATGTATAAATAAGTCGGTCCATGAATGCTTACTCAGCTCGGGTAAAAAAGTTAAAGATTAACCAATGTTTGCAAAACAGTATCCTGAGTCTCAATGGTCTTGGCATTCGCTTGATACATCCGCTGCGCGGTAATCATTTTCACCAATTCAGAGGTTAAATCCACATTAGCAGCTTCAACGGCTGAAGCTTGGAGTGTTCCTAATGTTCCCGAATTTGGCTGCCCAACCAAAGGTTGGCCTGAGCTGGGTGTTTCTATCCAACGACCATCACCAATAGGATTTAGGCCCTGTGGATTAACAAAATTGGCCAAGACAACTTGTCCCAGCGACCTATTTTGCCCATTACTATAATTTCCTTGAATCACGCCATCAGCGCCTGTTGTAAAACCAGCCAACCGACCCGATGCATACCCATCACTTTGTGATAAATTAACGCCAAAATCAGATCCAAATTGTGTTGCTGTAGTTAAATCCAAGGCGAAGATCAATGGAGAATCTGCTCCCAGTGTTGGTTCGATGGTGGCAAAATCAACCGACACGTTAAAAGATGCAGAGGGTGCAGTCAAAATTCCATTTTCATCAAACGTTAATGTTACTGAAGGTGCCCCATCTAAGGTAACTCCAATAGGAACTCCCGTTGTTCCATCTACTGCACCATCGACGCTCGCGTACATATTCCATGTATTGGCTGTTGTATCCGATTTCTGGAAATAATACGAAAGCACATGATTATTACCCAGACTATCGAAAAACTCTCCAGATCTTGTCCGATTAAAGCTCCTGAGGTTATTCGCATCAAAAGTAGCTACGTCAGGTGCTGTTGCATTTGATGGCAAATTGAAACCTAAGTTGAAAGTTGATGTAATCTTTGGTGGAATATCAGATGTACTTAATTTTAAAAGGGTGGGTTGACTGGAGTCTATGTTTCCATCGGCACCTGCAGCATATCCCGTTAAATTTGTTCCATTTGCATCTGTAAGAAACCCATTTCCATCAAGACGAAATTGACCATTCCGACTATAACTGATCACACCGTTATCACTCATGCGGAAAAAGCCTTGTCCATTTATCGCTATATCCAGCGGATTATTGGTCGGCGCAATATCTCCTTGATTGAACGATTGTGCGACTGTGGCTACCCGTGCGCCGATACCTATCTGCGTACGGGAGGAACCTGCTCCATCCAACGAGTTTGCAAATATATCGGTAAATTGAGCTTGAGCCTGTTTATATCCAACAGTATTTGCATTGGCAATGTTATTGCCAACGACATCAAGATTTGTCGACGCCGCACTTAAACCACTTAAACCTTGTTGAAAACTCATCTTGCTCTCCTAATCAAAAAACCTGTTTAATATCAGACAAACTGACTAATCCCAACTTATTACCCATATCCAGATGCGTTCCCAGATCTCCATGGGAAACACTGTTTACTGTGCCAAATGAAAGTGTATTGACCTTAACTTCCTTATCACCCTGCTTTGCCGTGACTGTAAAGGTATAGTCTCCATCTGCAGCTTTAGCGCCACTATCTGTCGCACCATCCCAACCAATAGTACTAACACCGGCCGGTTGCACACCAAGTGTCTTAGTGTGAATTGCAATCCCCGAACTATCGAATATCGTTACAATAGCTTGATCGACCGATTGTTCTAATTCGATCCCGGCTATGGCACCCTCTCCTTCAAGAGATATTGACTTTCCGGGAACAAAAGCACTATGTCCAATCATTTCCAGTGCCTCTACTGATCGACTATCATCAGTACTGGAAACCAATTGCTGCAGCGTTGAATTTAATTTATCGATACCTGTCACCGTGCTAATTTGCGCCAACTGACTAGTCACTTCTGCGTTATCCAGCGGTTTCAATGGGTCCTGATTTTTCATTTGGGTAACCAGGAGCTTCAGAAAGCGATCTTGAGGATCTTCGGCTTGTTTCTTAGCTGTGATACCTGTCGTGGTTCCCGATGATACTGATGGCAAATCGGCTTGTTGTTGAACTGAATTCATAAAATGCTCCTTTATTGACCTATAGTCAGGGTTTTTTGTAGCAGTGATTTAGTAGTGTTCATCATATCGACACTATTTTGATACGAGCGTGAAGCCGACATCATATTGACCATTTCATCGACGACACTAACATTCGGCATCGTTACATAACCGCTTGGGCTCGCAAATGGATGGTTGGGATCAAATACTTGGCGCATCGGCGAAGGATCATGAACAACACCTGCAACCTTAACGCCAGCTGCACCATTAGCATCCGCACGTAATGTACTGAAAACAACTTGACGTCCACGGTAAGGCTCTCCAGTCGAGCTGGTTACACTGTCCGCATTCGAAAGATTACTCGCCACCACATTCAGACGTTGTGACTGTGCAGACATGGACGAGCTTGCTATACCAAATACATTAAACAATGACATTTTCTATCTCTCCTGCAATGCTAATGATAAAAATCTAAATTCATAATTTAAGAAAGCGATGCTCGCATCGTACTTAATTGCGTTATCAGCAAATCGGGTACGTTCCATATCCATATCCACCGTATTCCCATCTGCACTGGGTTGTAGGGGGACGCGATATAGAATATTGTCTCCGAATAATCCAGGTGCAGAGGAATTAATGTGCATTGTCGATGTCGTATTAAGGTTTACATTTTTCAGGCCTGGAGTTGAAGAAATCTTTTCTTGAAGCATGCTGGCAAAGTCGATATCTTTCGCTTTAAAATTAGGGGTATCAGCATTAGCCACATTGCTTGAAAGCAATTCCTGCCTTGCGACCCTTAAACTTAAAGCGTTATGGTGATAATTTAATTCTTTATCAAGTTTGTTTATCATCTTCTTTGTCGCCTTAATCAAATATTTTCTATTCATTTATTAGCAGTTAGCATGCCAACTATGTTAAATGTTCAGATTGATAGACGAATCAACAATAAAGACAAGAAACAGACGTTATCTTTGAGCATCAATCCATTTGCAATTGTTTAATATGTGGATATGGCGGCAATATTTGCCGAAACCGGCAAGAACGAATGGCTCAGTGGATAAAAAATTATGATACGTTACTCAATGTTAATTCTTTGCCTATTCATGTTGACACTTGTTTTTTTTACTCCTGCATTTGCATCTCGGCACAAAACTGTTCTCCCTAATCAAGAAATACCTCTGATAAATAATGCAATTGAGAATTTCCTTTACAACAACACAACTAATCTACCTGGACAAGTCATCGTGAATGTCGGTCAAATTGATAAACATCTGGCGTTACCAAAATGTCCGCAATTAGAACCCTTTATTCCCGCAGGCAATCGCCTGTGGGGGAAAACTTCGATTGGTGTTCGTTGTAATAGCGAGCTTGCAACTTGGACCATCTACGTGCAAACAGAAATAAATGTAATGTCGGACGTATTACATACCACGCGGCCTATAGCTACTGGACAAATTATTACATATGAGGATATAGCACCTCAGAATACTAATTTGGCACAATTACCCGAGGGCATACTCACCGATGTCGCGCTAATAGTTGGCAAAGTCGCTGCAACCAATTTACCTGCCGGCCAGCCACTACGTCCGCAAATGCTACGAGCTCCTCATGTAATCTTGCGTGGACAAACCGTCAATCTGGTTGTACAAGGCCGCGGGTTTAATATCCAATCAGAAGGACAAGCATTAGCTGATGCAGCTGATGGTCAGGTTATTCAAGTTCGCAATAAATCAGGACGAATCATCAGCGGATTGGCACGCCCCAATTCAATCGTTGAAATAAGGCCATAATTCATCGCCAGTAAAATAATTCCCATGTAATAACCAAGCGCTAAAAATTATCACTGTGTAAATCAGTGATAATCACCTAAATCAGATTTATAATCATGCAATACTGAATAACAAATAATTTTTTACTGTGATTAATACAAACCATACTTTGGAAATCAAAAAAATTCTGACTGATACCCTGGGATTAGGCAAACGACTTGATACAATGGGGCCGGATGCAAAATTACTTGGCGGCATTCCTGAGCTTGATTCAGTGGCAGTCGTCACGGTTATCTTGGCTTTAGAGAAAAAATTTTCCATCTCAATAGAAGATGACGAGATTAGTGCCAAGACTTTTGAAAAACTTAGTTCATTAGTTAACTTTGTAGAAATAAAGCTAGCTGAAAAAAATGAGCAATTAGCTTGAGTCTGTTCAAAAACACCGACATGATGCTAGTTGTATCCTGATTCAATTCATGCATAATCTCTGTTGATACGATCAAATCATTATGGAGCAAAGCGTTGAAATTACACCCTGCCAATTTCTCTCATCAATATATTTTCACTGGGTATGGTGACGGATATGTAGTAATCAACCAAATAAGATATGAAAAAAATTTGATTGTATTACCGGATCGGCTGATTGAAAACTGGCCGGTTATTTCAGTTTCTGAACTAGAAATTCAACATTTTGAAAATTTGTTGCCTCATGCACTTGAAATCATTGTTCTAGGCACGGGTATCGCACATCAATTTCCAAGTCATTCCATACTGAGTCAAGCGGCTAAAATGGGTATTGGAATTGAGATTATGGATACAAAAGCTTGTTGCAGGACTTATAATATTCTAGTTGAAGAAGGGCGACGAGTCGGAGCGGTTCTATTTATATGATAAATCAATTAGTTTAATAAAGTCTGCTACCCCACTTAGTCAATCTAAACTTAATCAATCCCAAAAACACACTCGTTCACCATTTCTTTATTATAAGATTTAAAAAAAGAAATGGCCATTTCAGTCATGATTGTGATAAATTCATGGTTGGTAAGTCAGGTATATAAAATTGGCTTCCTTCATAACATTAATATAGGAGTTGAAAATGAGCAAATTTCTAATCGCTGCAATCGGTTTAGCCTTTTTACTAGGATCATCTGTCACTATGGCAAGCGGAAACAAAGAATCTTCAATGCCCCCCATGTCTGCCCAAGACATCTTGAATAAAATGCAATGCGATAACAAAAAAGCCGGCGAAAAAATCAAAGATCGTGTTGATGGTGAAATGGTCACCTGTCCTGCCAAATTAAAACAACCAAACTTTGGTAAATAATAAATCAGTAGCAGGGTAGCTATAAATAGGTCAAGTTTGGGTAGAAGAGTTTTTTGCTTCATCTAGGGAATTGCATAGATTGGATGGAGAATAAATAAATTAAGCAACTGTCAGCTTGGCCTATTGTTTTGTGTATGAGAAACAGAAAGCACGTCTCAAAATGCGCGTACAATCACCCAACCAAATAAATATTCTTTGCTATAAAGTATCTTGATAAAAAATTAAAAAATATTTTCCTCGTTCATAAAAATGCGTGAATTAATGTGTACTTGATTTGCAATTTTCATCCATTGAGAAGGAAAATAATGAAACAAATATTTATTCTGTCTTGCATCCTATTTTTTTATGCCAATAGTTCACTGGCACAAAAAAACAGTCCAGATGTTAAATCTCATGCGGCTCTTGTTTTTAATGCAAAGAATGAGCATGTCATTTATGACAAGAATGCCGATAAGGTTATGCCCATTGCTTCAATCACCAAGCTGATGACTGCCATAGTCACACTTGATGCACGTTTACCACCGGATGAAATTATCACAATAGAAAATGCTGATGTCGATAAATTGAAATACACGACTTCCCGGCTTCCAGTAGGCAGTAAGCTTTCGCGACATGAATTGTTGAAATTGGCGCTCATGTCTTCAGAAAACCGGGCAGCAGCAGCATTAGGCCGGACCTATCCCGGCGGCGCCGAGGAATTTGTGAATGCCATGAACATTAAAGCCAAACAGATTGGCATGTTCAACAGTCAATTTGTCGAACCTACCGGATTGAGCAGTAATAATGTAGCAACCGCACGCGATTTAGCCAAATTGGTCGCTGCCTCTAACGGCTATGCTGTTATACGCGAATTTTCCACCGCATTTCAACATTCCGTATCCCCAGGAAATAAGCGCGGTCAATTGCAGTACGTCAATTCCAATAGCTTAGTACGGAGCCAAAACTGGACTATCGACGTTTCCAAAACTGGCTACCTGAATGAGGCCGGACGCTGCTTAGTTATGCACACCAAAATTTCCGGACAACCCGTTGTCATCGTACTACTCAATTCATGGGGTAAAAATACGCGCATCGGTGACGCAAATCGTGTCAAGAAATGGATAGAAAGTAATCAGGTCATAAGTAAACACAACAAAACTGAATCAGATCAAAGAATTTTGCTTACTGCAAAGCCGAGCCTAAGTAATAACCACTAAACCAGCGCATAAATTTCACTATATTTATTTTTTAAGTAACCAATAAAATAATCCGGATTCAATGCCTCGCCTGTCACACGCTGAACAAGCTCTTGCGATGTGTAGAGCCTGCCTTGACGATGAATTTTCTCGTTTAACCAACCTTTAATCGGTGCAAAATTCCCTGCTGCAATGTTTTTTTCCACCTCCGGTTGCTCGTTCAGCAATGTATTATAAAACTGGCACGCATACATTGCACCCAGCGTATACGAAGGGAAATACCCAAATGCCCCACCGCTCCAATGCGAATCTTGTAGTACGCCCAACGTATCCGTAGGTGGCTTAATTCCTAGATATTTCTGCATCAATTCATTCCAAATACCAGGTAAATCATCGACCTGCATCGAGCCTCCAAACAAGCCCTTCTCGATTTCGTAGCGCAATATGACGTGCAACGGGTAAGTCACTTCATCCGCCTCCACGCGAATAAAATCCGGTTTGCAGCTATTGATCGCGCGATAAAACGAGTCCACGGTAGCAGATTGCAAGTTATCCGGAAATGCTGTGCGGATCGTATCGAAATAATGCGAGCAAAATGGCTTACTTTGCGCAACCATGCGCTCCCAAAACAGCGACTGGGACTCATGAATTCCCATCGTTAATGATTCGGATGCAGGTAAATCCCCCAGCTCATGCGGTCGCCCCTGCTCGTAAAGTGCATGACCCGTCTCGTGAATTACTGAATACAATGACTCGATAAAATCGCTCTCTTTATAGCGCGTTGTGATCCGCACATCAGTCGGGTGACTGCCGCCACAAAAAGGATGTACCGACACATCAATGCGACCTCGATCCGTATTAAAGCCGATATCCTGGCTGATTTTTCGCGCCAATGCTTCCTGCTTATCCAGCGCAAACCTGCCCTGCAAGAACGACGTATCCGGTTGCTGCGGATGGTTTTGAATAGCCTCAATCAACGGTATCAATTCCTGTTTTAGGCGTTCAAATATGGGCGTAATCATATCCATTGTTGTCCCGCGCTCGAACAGATCAATATTGGCATCATAAGGTTTCAAATCGGGTGATATACGCTGTGCCCACTCCGTCTTCAATTCCAAAAATTGCTTCAACACCGGCACGAAATTGGAAAATTTATTCTCTTGCCGCGCCATCACCCAAATACCCTGTCCACGCGAACCCAGCTCTGCCAACTCCTGCACCAATCGCTTCGGTACTTTGGTTTCCAATTCATAACTATGCAGCGCTTCGCGGATATTGCAGCGTTCCGCCTCACCCAAACAATCAGAATTCTTTTCTTTCAATTCATTGAGACAATCCCCCAACGCAGGATCAGTCATGCACTCATGAATCACCCCTGCCAGCGCCGCAATCTGCTTCGCGCGTGCTTCACTGGCACCCGCAGGCATCATCACTTCCTGATCCCACCCCAGCGTGCTCATCACACCATTCAAATGAGTAATCTCTTCCAGTTTCTGAACTAAATTCAGATAATGTCGATCCATAGCCATTCCGCTCTTTAATCAAATTACTAATCATTACACATAATCCCCTAATCTTAGGGAATAGCGCTAAAATCACAAACTCCATTTGGTACAACTTTAACACTAATCATTCACACAAACATGCTCTGGATAAAATCACTGCACATCATTTTCATGGTCACCTGGTTCGCCGGATTATTCTACCTGCCACGCTTATTCGTCTATCACGCCCAATGCGAAGATCAACCCGGCAAAGAGCGCTTCAAAATCATGGAACGCAAACTGTATTATGGCATCATGACACCCGGCGCGGTGCTCACCGTGGTGTTCGGCGTGTGGCTGTGGCTGGGTTACGGTTTTTCCGGAAGCTGGTTATATGCGAAGCTGGCACTGGTTTTGATATTGATTGTTTATCATTATTACTGCGGAAAATTTGTCACGGCGTTTAAAAATGATATCAACCAGCATGGTCATGTGTTTTATCGCTGGTTCAATGAATTTCCAGTACTGGTTTTATTTGCGGTGGTGATATTGGTGGTGGTTAAGCCGGATTTGATAACAGTGATTTCTGGGTTATTTGAGTAGCGACCGAAGCGCAAGATGAGCCTCATCTCTCCAACCCAGACTACCACGCATCAATTTCTCGTTTAAGTTCCTCACTGGTCAGAATTTTTCCCTGCCCCACAGCTTCTTGCCCTTTTCTGATCCTATCCAGCACATAAAGCCGATACATAATTTCATCCATATCTGCATCAGCAGGTAATTGATCAATCATTTTCAATGCTTCTTGTTTTGCTGCCAGCATGTTGCTTACCTCATTTATCGGTTAAAAAGACTTTATAAGGATTCAATTAATGTCCTAATTTTTATATTTAATTTCTCTGCAATTTGCTCTTGGGTTAAATGGAGATCTTTTTTGGCTTGTCGAAGCAACACACCTATCTTAAAAGCCTGATAACCCTCTTCATAATTGTCATTAAATGCAGTATCAACAGCCTTCCGCTTACTGATATATTTTTTAAATTACTCATAATTTTTTTCCTTCGGAGATAATCATTCTCTCTTGTTTCTGGATGATAATAGATGATACAAACTTATTCCGCCCTACCGAGTTGAGCTCTCACTCGAACATTTTAAAAATTTTTGTCCCACAGCATCAACATATTTTTGTACAAGAGACAAGAACATAAACGACATAGAATAATCTAGCTCATTTGACTCATCTTCTATATATACAGTCAAAAATGCTGACGTTATTTGGCTTAAGGTGATTGCCGTCATATGAGCAGGCTCAACCAAGCCAGAATTTGATGGGCCAGCAAGAAGCAAATCTTGTTTTGCCTCGGACATAGCAAAAAGAGAAAGCATTTCGCTAAAATCCGCATGTACATTTTTGCTAGCTAGTTTATAGTAATGAGACCATTTCCCTAATCCCGCATGTTCCCTAAGCTTTTCTAACCTTCCAGATCCAATATACTTCCTCGCCCAGCTAAAAGAATTATCGCCACCACTAAGTGTTTCTTTCATCTGAATAGCGACTTCTAATTCATCATTCGGATAAGGTTCCAAGTTCATTTCTCTTGCTGTTTTTTGATACTCTTGCATACCTTCAACAGCCTTAATCCTGCCATGCTTGATATAATCAATGGCGGCATCACATCCATACCTACGAATAACCAGACAAGTTACTGAAATCTCAAAAAGTGTACGCCATCTAGCAAGAGCACCATCAGCATATCCACCTTTCAGAAGCCATATTATTTCTCCAGTTATTCTGCAAGCGTTCGCATGCTGTCGCATTAAAACGCCAAGCAAAGGATCTGTTTTATAAACTGGATATTGTAAAAATTGTTTTTGAAACTCTATTCCAGCTTCAAGCGATACTTGTTTAAGCATTTGTAATTTTTGGAAACCAAATATCCATCGATCGTAATTTCTTTCAACAAATGCTTCATTTTCTTTGTTTAATTGGTCAACATTGTTAACCTCATTAGAAACCATCAAATCGTACAGTTTCTCTGAAGCTAAATTAAGAACATCTTCATAATTTATTGAATCTAAATCAGCTTTAAGCTCTGTTTCTGCCATTCTGAATAATTCTGTAAACATGAAATTTCCTTGGTATTGAGCAGTAGCACTTAGGCTAGAGCTAAACAAAATAGCTAACCTACTCATCAACAACCGTCTGTCCCGGAAACAACACATCCGTATACCCAAATAGCCGAAAATCCTTAATCCGCATCGGATACAGAATCCCTTGCAAATGGTCGCACTCATGCTGCACCACGCGCGCATGAAAGCCGCTGACGGTGCGATCGATTGCTTTACCATATTGATCGAAGCCTTGATAGCGCAGCTGTGCATAGCGCGGCACGACGCCGCGCATTCCGGGCACACTGAGACAACCTTCCCAGCCGTCTTCTTTCTCGTCGGTTAATTGCGTCAAATGTGGATTGAGTAGCACCGTAAAGGGGACTTCATCGGCATCGGGATAGCGTTGATTCTTTTTAAACCCAAAAATGACCACTTGCAGGCTCACGCCAATTTGGGGCGCCGCCAAACCTGCGCCACTTAGATCCTCCATGGTATCCTGCATATCCTGAATCAATGCGTGCAGTTCTAGGGTATCGAATCGTTCGACAAGTTTGCCCACTTGCAGCAGCAACGGCTCACCCATTTTGAGTACGGGTTTAATGGCCATCGCGACTCACCACATGTTCCAGAATATTTCTGACACCCACCATCGCTTGTTCCAACACGGCATAAATCTCCTTCAATGGAATGCCACTCACGTTAGTGCCGCGTCCTGCGGCATAATTGGCGACCACGGCAATGCTGGCGTAGTCCAAGCCCAATTCCCTAGCCAGCGCTGCTTCCGGCATACCGGTCATGCCCACGATATCCGCGCCGTCGCGTTCCAGTCGGTTAATTTCGGCGGCCGTTTCCAACCTGGGGCCCTGCGTTGCGGCATAAACCCCGCCATCGAAAATGTCCTTATTAGCATTTTTCGCTGCTTGTAGCAGCAATGCGCGAGTGCGCTGGCTATACGGAAGAGTTAAATCAATATGCGTTACCGGTTGATCCTTGCCTTCAAAAAAAGTAAAGCCGCGTCCATAGGTATAATCAATGATTTGATCTGGAATCACCAGCTGGCCCGGCGTCAGGTCGACGCGAATACCGCCCACCGACGCTACGGCAATGACATGCGAAGGCCTCAATGAGTGCAGTGCCCATAAATTTGCGCGATAATTGATCGCATGCGGCGGAATCGTATGTCCGTGTCCGTGCCGCGCCAGGAAAACGATATCTTCATTCTTCATCTTACCAAAAGTCAACGGGCCGGAAGGCTCGCCGTAAGGTGTGCGGATAATTTCCCGACGGGATATTTCCAGGCAGGATAATTGCGTCATTCCACTGCCGCCAATAATTGCAAACATGATTCTCCCAAACTTAGATTCAATCTTTTACTGCATAAACGGCAGGTAAATTCCGCCATGCCCCGTGTATATCCATGCCAAACCCGAAAACATAACGGTCCGGAACAGTCAACCCAACAAAATCAGCTTGCAGAGGCTTCGGCTTGCTCGTTTCTTTTTCTGCAAACACCGCACTATAAAATGCTTTCGCGCCATTTTCCAACACTTTGTCACGAATGGCGGCCAGCGTAATGCCTTCATCCAGAATATCATCCAGCACTAAAATAACCCGATCCTTGACACTTTCTCCAGGCTCCACCCGCCACTGAATTTCCCCGCCATGCAATTGTTTGTTATATCGTGATACATGCAAATAATCAAAATCAAGCGGGAAAGAAAGTTTTGGCAGCAGTTGTCCGACAAATACTACCGCACCGCCCATCACGCATAAAACCAGGGGTTGTTGCTGCGATAGCAACTGTGCAATATTCAGCGCCATGCGGTGTATCGTTTGCGCGACCATTTGCTCGGAATAAATAAGCTCAGCTGTATCGAGGATTTGTTGCGCTTGTTGGTAAGTCAGCATGGTAATTTTGAGATTATTGCAGCAGTTTCAGTAGCCCTAACTCATCCAGCACTAAAATTCCTAAACTCAGCGCCTTGTCGTATTTACTGCCCGGATCTACACCCACGACAACATAATCCGTTTTTTTTGAAACACTGCCACTGACTTTACCACCCAGTGCTTCAATTTTTTCTTTGGCTTCTTCGCGGCTCAGTGTGGGCAATGTTCCGGTCAACACAAACGTCTTACCATGCAACGGTTTCATTCCAACAACTAAAGCAGATATTCCCTCATGCTCAACCCAGTGCACCCCACAGGCACGCAGTTGCTCAATCACTTCGCAGTTATGTGCTTCAGCAAAAAAATCTGCGATGCTTTGCGCAACCACCGGGCCAACGTCCGGAATCTGTTGCAGACGTTCGCTACCAGCTTCGATCAGTCGGTCGAGACTGCCCAGATGTATCGCCAAATCCTTTGCGGTTGCTTCTCCAACGTTACGGATTCCCAATGCATAGATAAATCTTGCCAATGTCGTATGTTTACTCTTTTCTATCGCACGCAGGATATTATTGGCCGATTTCTCCGCCATGCGCTCCAGATTGGCAAGTGCGCCTAATCCCAATTTATACAAATCCGCTGGGGTGCGCACAATTGCTTGATCGACCATTTGATTCACCAGTTTATCCCCCAGACCTTCAATATCCATTGCTCGGCGCGAAGCAAAATGCAAAATTGCCTGCTTGCGCTGCGCGGGACAAAATAATCCACCGGTACAGCGCAATACCGCCTCATTGGCAAGCCGCACTGCTTTAGCGCCACACACCGGACAATGCTCTGGCATCAAAAAAATCTGCGCATCAGCCCGACGTTTTTCCAGTATCACCGCTACAATTTCCGGAATCACATCGCCCGCGCGGCGAACAATGACAGTATCACCGATGTGAACATCCTTGCGCTCGATTTCATCCGCATTATGCAAGGTGGCGTTGGTCACAGTCGCGCCGCCGACAAACACCGGCTTCAGACGTGCAACTGGTGTCAAGGCACCGGTTCTGCCAACCTGTACATCAATGCCCAACAGTTGCGTAACCGCCTCCTGCGCCGCAAATTTGTGCGCCAGTGCAAATCGCGGTGCACGCGACACGAATCCCAGCTGCTTCTGTTGCGTCAAAGAATTGACTTTATACACCACCCCATCAATATCATACGGCAAGCACTCACGCTGCACCTCGATCGCCTGATAATACGCTAACAATTCTTGCAGCCCTTTAACCACGCCACATTCTTTGGCAACGGGGAAATGCAACAATGCAAGATAGGCCATTACATGACTGTGCTTATCCAACGGCATGTGACTATCTTGATAGTCTCCAACGCCGTAAGCAAAGAAAGTTAAACGCCGTGTTGCGGTAATACCAGGATCCAGTTGACGTAACGACCCTGCTGCTGCATTGCGCGGATTGGCAAACTCTTTTTCGCCTTTAGCTACCTGGCGTTGATTTAAATTTAAGAAATCTGCTTTCAGCATTAACACTTCGCCTCTCACTTCCAACAATGGCGGCGGATTATCGACTGGAAGCGACAAAGGGATCGATTTAATCGTCCTTAGATTCAACGTGATATCTTCTCCCGTATAGCCATCACCACGTGTTGCACCGATTTTAAAAATGCCATCTTCATAGCATAAGCTGACAGCCAATCCGTCGAATTTAGGCTCTACCGCATACTCGATGCTGTCCACCGATAATCCTTCACAAACACGCCGATTGAATGTCTCCAGCTCCACATCCTCAAATGCATTATTCAGTGACAGCATTGGCTTACGATGCAAAATTTGTGGAAAAGCTTTAAGCGGAGCCGCGCCAACGCGTTGCGTCGGCGAATCGGCCGTGATGAGTTGCGGATAGTCTTGCTCAATGCGCTGTAATTCGCGCAGTTGTTTGTCGTATTCGGCATCGGGAATAATCGGATTATCGAGCACATAATACCGGTAATTGTGCCGTTCGATCTCAGCACGTAAATCTTGTGCATGTTGTTTTATTTTATCGATTTTCTCATTCATATCGAATTAGTATAACGAATACCGGTGAAACACGGTTTCAGTTCTTGACCAAAAATCCTTTATACTGCGTATTCATCAAAAAATTAACCCTGCGACTTCATCTTGTCTTAGAAAGTACATCATGAGTGATAATAACAACACATTAAAAATCCGTATTCAAATACAGCAGGAACCTCCACAAGCCATCGAGGAAATCTACCCTGAGCCTGAAATCATTTATGAAGAATCGCTGGATTGGAAAAAAATTTCCATTGCTGCACTTGCATTACTAACCATTTTGGCCTTACTCGGTTATTTGATTTTCAGTAGCGAAAGCTCTGAAGAGCCCTTGAATGAATCGGTTATTTCTGCACCTGAGAATATGTTTCCCCCAGAAAAGCTTGAGGCAGAACCCGATACACGCGATGACTCAGCAGAAACTCAGTTAAATGTCCCAATTAGCACACACCCTGCTCAATCAACCCCGGCAAAATCCGACAGTAATGCTATCACACCCAAAACCATAATTACGCCTACCAGAAAACCAAAAAAAAACTCTATTACTGACCAATTAGGTAATCCTGACAAAAGTGTGCCCAAAACCGCATCACAATCCAAACCGCATAAAACATCGGATCAACCCGAGGTTCTTAGAGCATTGTTAACTCATGCAATCAAAGAACGTGAACCCGTTGATTCGATTGAAACTGTACAATTGAAACCAGGTGAAACCAAGCCCATCTATTTCTACCTGCAATTACAAAACCTACAAGGAAATAATATCCGCGTTAACTGGTATTTTAATAATCAACTCAATTCACAATTGCGTTTGCAAGTACACAATGACAACTGGCGTACTCACGCCAGCAAGCAACTTGATCGCGAACGAATAGGTTCCTGGCGCGTGGAATTAATCGATGGATCGGGAAATCAACTGGCAACCCGAGATTTTACCGTCACGCAAAACTAAGTTTATTGATATTACTGAATAAGCAAGTTAGGATGCACCATGAAATATTGCAGCAACTGTAGTGCCACTGTTGAATTGATGATTCCTGAGGGTGATTCTTTACTCCGCTATGTATGTAACACCTGTAATATCATTCATTATCAGAACCCCAAAATGGTTGTCGGGTGCATTCCTGAATGGGAAGATAAAATTTTATTGTGCAAGCGTGCCATAGAACCCCGTAAAGGCTGGTGGACGTTGCCCGCCGGCTTTATGGAAAACAACGAAACGTTGGCACAAGCTGCCGCGAGAGAAACCCTGGAAGAAGCCAATGCACGAGTAGAAATAGGCGATCTATACGCTGTCTATAGCCTGCCTCATATCAGCCAAGTTTATTTTATTTTCAGGGCAAAATTGCTCGATCTCGATTTCAAACCCGGAATCGAAAGTTTGGAAGTTAAACTCGTATCTGAACAGGAAATACCATGGGAAGAAATGGCGTTTCGGGTTATTCACGATCCGCTCAGACAATACTTTAAAGAACGCAACCAGGGAAAATTCAGCCTTCATATCGGTGTAATTAACAAAACTCAGAATACTTCATGAATAATCAATTCTGAGCATTTTTTATAAGAGCGCAGAGACAATCCAATCTTAACCCTATACTGGATAGTATTGCAGAGGGCGTCACACAAATAGCTCTATTCCCATTCGGTTGATTTGCGATTATTGATTTCTACAAGCAGATCATAAAAATCTGACAAAGCGCGCGATATGTCATAATTTGAACAATGATTATATAGGCATAAGTAAATTCTAATATGGAAAATTACGAAACGCTGCTAGCAACAATAGCTTTAATGATGGGTGCTTCTTGGGCAAGCGGCATTAATCTGTACGCCGTTCTACTAGTGCTCGGGCTAGGTGGCTCTACAGGGCACATAGATTTGCCTGCTGAACTATTGGTATTGCAAGAACCGTTAGTGATAGGCGCAGCTGGCATTATGTATTTCATTGAATTTTTTATGGACAAAATCCCTGGAATGGACTCTGTATGGGACTCCATTCATACCTTTGTTAGAATTCCTGCAGGTGCCATGTTAGCGGCAGGCGCGGTTGGAGATGTAACGCCCGCACTCGAAATTGCAGCGGGTATTTTAGGAGCTGGCGTGGCTGCAACGAGCCATGCCACCAAAGCTGGTACACGACTCCTGATAAATACATCCCCCGAACCTGTTACCAATTGGTCAGCCTCCATCATGGAGGATTTCTTAGTGCTGGCTGGGATGTGGGCGGCACTGAAGCAACCAGAAATCTTTCTAATATTATTTGTTGTCTTTATGGGCATTGCCATCTGGTCATTACCAAAACTATGGTTTCTAATTAGAACCTTACTTTCTAAGATCGCAAAATTTCTTGGCTTCACAAGTGAGCAAGCTGTGGCAAGCAATGTATCGGATTCTATTACCTCAGCAATGCAATTTCAGCCGCATGACCAAATAATGGCATTAGAACGATTGCAGCAACTACACGACAAAGGCGTGCTCACAGAACAAGAATTTGAACAGCAAAAAAAAATCATTCTGAATAAAAAAAATTAGTAAGGTAATTTTACGATTAAATTTCTCAATGATTGCAATGCAATATTCTTAACAGTGTTAGCACTCAAAAAAGATTTCGAATATAACCTATAGTTAGTTCAATGCGACGCCAATGGGATATTTTTTGTACCGTTATCGATAACTTTGGTGATATTGGCGTATGTTGGCGCCTTGCCAAACAGCTAGCCCATGAACATGATCAGTCAGTGCGCTTATGGGTTGATGATCTAGTCAGCTTTGCCACTATAGTACCAAATGTAAATCCCCGGGTTCAGCAACAAAACATCCTATGCATTGAGATTTGCTACTGGCAACAGGCGTTTGTGGAAGCTAAACCGGCAGATGTGGTCATTGAAGCATTCGCGTGCGAACTGCCGGAGGTGTATGTAACTGCGATGTTACAGAAAAAAAAACCTCCCATTTGGATTAACCTGGAATATCTTAGTGCCGAGCCTTGGGTAACTCAATACCACGGCCTACCTTCACCGCATCCCCACTTTTGTTTAACCAAAACATTCTTTTTCCCTGGCTTTGTGTTGGGTAGCGGCGGCTTGCTGCGAGAAAAAAATTTACTGGAACGACAAGATGCATTTGATCAGAAAGCGGAGCAGGCATTTTTGCAACGCAAGGGCCTACTCAATAGAACAGATGATGAAATACGTATCTCTTTGTTTTGTTATGAGAACGCACCTATTGAAAAATTTATTCAAGTATTATCGGAATCAACAGTGCCTGTTTTGCTGATCGTACCGCAAGGAATTGTTGCTGATCGTATTGCAGCATTGCTTAATCATGCAGCATCCCAGATTAATGCATTAATACACCATAAGCAACTGACTATTCAGATTATTCCTTTTATGGAACAAACGGATTATGATTTAATGCTATGGAGTTGCGACTTCAATTTTGTGCGAGGCGAAGATTCTTTTGTACGTGCGCAATGGGCGACTAAGCCTTTTATCTGGAATATTTATCCTCAGCAGGAAGGTGTGCATTGGAAAAAACTGGATGCATTTCTTACGCTTTATATGGCGGATTTACCAGTGGAAGCTGCATCTGCTGTGCAAGCAATGTGGTACTGTTGGAATGGAAAGTATGAAATGAATAGCCTGATTTGGGAGAACTTGGCAGCGTTTCACAGGTCTTTGATACAGCATAATAAAAACTGGGTCAATCAATTACTGGAACTGAAAGATTTGGCGTCCAATCTGGTGCAGCTTGCAAAAAATCGGCTATAATCCTTGGTTTTTTGAACTCAGAATTCACTGTTGATAACAGATTAATCTTGCTTCTAACTTACAATTTGGAATTGAACTATGAAAACCGCAATGGAACTACGATCAGGTAACGTCATAATGATTGGTAATGACCCCATGGTTGTGCAACGGGCAGAATTTACCAAGTCTGGCCGTAACGCATCTGTGGTTAAAATGAAGTTGAAAAACTTGTTTTCCAGCACCACAACCGAAACCGTTTACAAAGCGGATGAAAAATTCGATTTGGTGGTTCTGGATAGAAAAGACTGCACATATAGCTACTACGCCGATCCGCTCTATGTTTTTATGGATGCCGACTATAATCAAATTGAGGTTGAAGCTGACAACATGTCAGACGTACTGAACTACCTAACCGATGGTATGGAAGATGTATGTCAGGTAACTTTCTACGATGGCAAGGCAATTTCTGTCGAGTTACCCAATACGATTGTACGTGAAGTTGAGTATACCGAGCCCGCAGTACGAGGCGACACGACGGGTAAGATCATGAAACCAGCCCGGCTTGCAGGAACAAATTTTGAAATTCAAGTGGCAGCTTTCGTAGAGATTGGCGATAAAATAGAAATTGCCCCACACAACAATGAATTCAGAAAGCGTGTTTGATATATCCCAATGAATTCTCAGAAAGGTGAATTTTGTCACCTTTTTATTTGGCCGCTAACTGGCGACGACTTGAATATCGGGTTCGATAGTCTTGAGCATATTCTCAATTCCTCTCAATGTGCCTGAAATAGAGCTGGGACATGTTCCACATGCACCCTGGTAATGGATGTGTAAAATGTTACCTTCGAGTCCTAGAACATGCAAATCTCCACCATCACTTTGCAGATAAGGACGCACCTCTTCATCTAGTAAGACATTGATTTTTTCCAGGCGCAGTTGATCTTCCGGACTCAAGTTAACAAGAGCCTCATTAGCAGTAGCGACAGTTTCAGCAGATTGCGCAGAAGCCGCCGGGGCTGCACGGATGGGATCGGCAATATCTCGCGCCAGGTCTTGCCAATTAGCTTCGCCATCCTGAGTGACGGTGATCCAATGATCGATATAAAAAACATTCGTGACATGATCTATATCAAATAACGCGGATGCTAACGGGTCATCTCTGGCGGCCTCGACATTATCGTATGAACGTGCCACGCCCCATGTCAGTGGTTCTTTAAGAATGAATTTCAAAGCGTTCTTATTGGGTGTTCCTTCAATATCAGCAATTTTTGGCATTTTGTCAGTATTAAAATATTGAAGCTGCTATTACATGCAGCATGGATTGCTTAATAGATGTTTTGCGCGACACTATCAACCAAAAGGATGATTCGACACCGCTTGCGTGGATTCATTATTAGCTTCAGTCGAAGTGCTAGCGATAGAGTTGAGCGCGGCATGCAGAGTGTGCCACGGTAAAATCGCGCATTTAACCCGCGTCGGTAAGTCGCGAATGCCGGAGAAAACCGTTAATCGTCCAAGATGGTGCGGATGACCGGTATCCAATTTTCCGGTGGTCAATTCGCGAAATTCGTGAATCAGTGTTTCCGCATCCGTACGAGACCTTCCTTTGACTGCTGCTGTCATCATTGATGCGGAAGCCTTGCAGATGGCGCAGGACTCTCCTTGGAAGGCAATATCACAAATCTGCTCATTTTCAAGTTTCAACGTAATATCCAAACGATCACCACACAATGGATTGTGACCAACCGCATGATGACTGGCCTGATCCAGCCTGCCATAATTGCGTGGTTTTCTATTATGGTCGAGTATGACCTCCTGATACAGAGAATTGGTATGCATTATAAAAAAACCTTTTGAACAGTTTTAATTCCAGCAACCAAAGCATCAACCTCTGTTTTGTTATTATAGAAAGCAAATGAAGCCCGAGAAGTAGCCGGCACGTTAAATCGCTGCATGACAGGCTGTGCGCAGTGGTGCCCGGTGCGAACGGCAATGCCATCCTGATTTAAGATGGTTCCAATATCATGGGGATGGATTCCATCGATGGTGAAAGAAATAACGGCAGTTTTTTCTTTCGCCGTGCCAATAATCTTAACACCAGGGATTTGGACAAGACAATCTGTTGCATAATCAAGCAATGTGGATTCATATGCAGCAATATTCTCAAGACCAATAGCTGTCAAATAATCAATGGCAGCGCCAAAACCAATGGCAGCGGCAATAGGTGGAGTACCCGCCTCAAACTTGTGAGGAATGGTGTTATAGATCGTTTCTTCAAAAGTTACCGATGCAATCATGTCCCCGCCACCTTTGTAGGGCTGCATGGATTCTAGGAGAGCAGCTTTGCCATAGAGCATGCCTACGCCAGTTGGGCCGCATAATTTATGCGCCGAGAATGCATAAAAATCGCAATCAAGCGCCTGCACATCAATAGACATGTGCGGAGCACCCTGCGCACCATCAATCAATACCGGTACATCGTATCGATGAGCAAAATCAATCATTCTTTTAATTGGATTGATTGTGCCGAGTGCATTCGAAACATGGATCAAACCGACAAACTTAGTACGCTCATTAAATAATTTTTCATACTCGTCAACTTCCAATTCGCCTTTGTCATTAATTGGAACGACACGAATCTTTGCGCCTTTTTCATTAGCCAGCATTTGCCACGGAACGATATTAGAGTGGTGCTCCAAGGTCGTAAGAATAATTTCATCGTTCGCTTTGATAAATTTACGCCCATATCCTTGCATGACCAAATTAATGGAATCGGTGGTGCCACTGGTAAAAATGACTTCCCTGTCCTCGCGTGCATTGATGAATTGTTGCAATTTGCATCGTGCATCGTGATATTCCTGCGTAGCAACTTCAGAGAGATAATGTACGGCACGATTGATATTTGCGTGTTGTTTAGTTTGATAACGTACTAAACGATCAATGACAAATTGCGGCATTTGACTAGATGCAGCATTGTCAAGGTAGACCAGCGGTTTTCCATCAATTTTCAGATCGAGAATAGGAAAATCAGCGCGAATTCTTCCCCAATCGACATCAGAAGTAATTTCTGATTTCAGAGAAATATTGACTGAATTCATAATTTATTATCCTGTGTCTGATTAAGCACAGTTTGTTCCAGTTGCTGCCTGAGGGAGCTTACGGGAATACGATTGATTATTTCTGCGCCAAAGGCGTAAGTTAATAAACTGCGTGCCGCTGTTTCCGATAAGCCACGGCTTTCCAGATAAAAAATTTCTTCTTTATCAAGCTGCCCAACTGTTGCGCCATGTGCACATTTAACATCATCGGCAAAAATTTCTAACTGTGGCTTTGTGTCTACTTGTGCGGTTTTACTAAGTAACAAGTTACGGCTTGATTGTGATGAATTTGTTTGCTGTGCATGAGGCCGTACAATAATCTTCCCATTAAACACAGCATGCGCTTTATCATTGACAATACATTTGTGCTGCTGACGACTGGTTCCATTTGGCTTTATGTGATCAATGCAGGTATGCGTATCGGCTAATTGGTTATCTGAAATCAGCGCAAGTCCATCAATAGTGCATTCTGCAGCTTCGTCAATTAACTGGACATCCAGATTGTAGCGAGAAATTTGTGCTCCCGATGAAATGCTGACCGATTGATAGTTACTTCCGTGAACCAGTGAAACCGCGCAATTTGCCAAATGATAAGCTTGTGTGCTTTCACGTTGAATTCTAATGTGTCTGGCATGTGCATTCGCAGACAAACTAATTTCTGTTACCGAATTTGTAACGTAGGCAGCCTCTCGCAGAGAGACATATTCTTCAACAAATGTTACGCTACTTCCGGACTCTCCAATTATCAAACAGCGTGGATAACTGGTCACTTCTGATTGTGCCGCAATGAACAATAAGTGAACGGGCTCTGCGATGGCGGTATTCTTTGGCACAATGATCAGTGCGCAATCACGAAGGAATGCCGTATTAAGCGCCGCGAATACGTTGTTATCAAATTTTGCGTATTGACCAAAGTGAGATTCAAGAATTGCTGCATGCGTTAATAAAAACTCTGATAAATTGCCAATTTCGAGTGTTGCAGAATCAATGATGGTCGATAATTGTGCAGAATAGTGACCGTCCACAAATACCAAAGAATTTTTTGCTTCTTTTAGATGCAGGTGTTTAATATCTTGCGCTTGCAGATCAGTGTTCGATTGTGCAGATTGAAACGATAAACGAGCAAGCGCTGAAATATCAGTGAAACGCCATTCTTCATCGCCTTTAGTAGGTAATCTCTGAGTGCCGACATAATCAATTGCGCTAGCGCGTAATTGATTTAACCAAGATAATGGCTGATTCGATTTCGTCGACCAAGATTTTAACAAGCAATCAAGATAATCAGTGGTAGCCGTTTCGCTCATGCGACTGCTCCGGCAATTGACTGTTTATTTGCAGTAACCCAATCATAACCGCGTGTCTCCAGTTCAAGCGCTAATTCTTTGCCACCTGTCATAACTATGCTACCCGACTGTATGATATGCACAAAATCCGGTACAACATAATCCAGCAAACGTTGATAGTGTGTCACCAGAATGGTGGCATTGTCTTTATTGGCAATTTGATTAACGCCATTAGCTACAGTCTTAAGCGCATCGATATCGAGTCCGGAATCCATTTCATCCAAGATGCTCAATTTCGGTTCTAGCAAGGCCATTTGCAAAATTTCGTTACGTTTTTTCTCGCCACCTGAGAAACCCTCATTGACACTCCGGTCCAGGAAATCGGGGTTCATATCTAATAATTTCATTTTTTCGCGTACGAAATCATCAAATTCGAGAGGATCCAGCTCGTCTTTGCCCCGCTGAGCTTGTATTGTGTTATAGGCAAGACGAAGAAATTGTGTATTGGCTACGCCTGGAATTTCGATAGGGTATTGAAAGGCTAAAAATAGCCCGGCACGTGCCCGATCTTCAGGTGCCAGCTCCAATAAATCTTTGTCTTCAAACCGGACGGTCCCTCCCGTAATTTCATACGCGGAGTGGCCTGCCAATACCTTTGCTAAGGTACTTTTTCCAGATCCATTCAAACCCATGATCGCATGAATCTCCCCACTTTTCACCGTGAGGTCAATACCTTTGAGAATTTCTGTGCCATTAATACTGGCGCGAAGCCCCTCAACTGAAAGGAGGGTTTTACTATTTTTAACAATCATCCGACACTTCCTTCTAATTTAAAACTGAGAAGCTTAGTTGCTTCAACAGCAAACTCCATCGGTAGTTGTTGAAATACATCTTTACAAAAACCATTAATAATCATAGAAACTGCTTCTTCCGCATCAATGCCGCGTTGTGAGAAATAAAAAAGCTGATCTTCACCAATTTTAGAAGTAGAAGCCTCATGTTCAACGATCGCACTGTTATTATGAACTTGAATGTAAGGAAAAGTATGCGCCCCACATTGATCTCCAATGAGCATGGAGTCGCATTGCGAGTAATTTCGCGCACTTTCGGCGGTTGGAGCGATGCGTACCAGACCACGATAGCTACTATTAGAGTGGCCAGCCGAGATACCTTTACTCACTATAGTGCTGCGCGTATTCTTCCCGAGATGGATCATTTTCGTCCCAGTATCAGCTTGTTGGTAATTATTGGTTACTGCCACTGAATAAAATTCACCAACAGAATTATCACCCCGCAATATGCACGATGGATATTTCCACGTGATTGCAGAACCGGTTTCTACTTGTGTCCATGAAATTCGGGAATTCTTGCCTTTTGCCAAACCTCGCTTAGTAACAAAATTATAGATACCACCAATACCATTCTCATCACCGGCATACCAGTTTTGGACTGTTGAGTATTTAATATCTGCATTATCTAATGCAACCAGCTCAACTACAGCAGCATGCAACTGATTAGTATCAAATCTAGGCGCAGTACACCCTTCAAGATAAGAAACAGCAGCGTCTTCCTCAGCAATGATTAGTGTGCGCTCAAACTGCCCGGATCCTTCTGTGTTAATGCGGAAATAGGTAGATAGATCCATCGGGCATTTAACGCCTTTAGGAATAAAGCAGAAAGAACCGTCAGTAAATACAGCAGAATTCAAAGCTGCAAAGTAATTATCACCGACAGGAACAACCGTTCCCAGATATTTCTGAATAAGTTCAGGATGGGTATGCACAGCCTCAGAAATGGAACAAAAAATAATGCCCACTTCAGCAAGCTTCTGTTTATAGGTAGTGGCTACTGAAACACTGTCAAAGATAACATCGACAGCGACACCCGCCAAGGCTGCGCGTTCGTGCATCGGCACACCAAGCTTTTCAAATGTGCGTAATAATTCAGGATCAACCTCATCCATGCTAGCCAATTTTTTCTTAGGCTTCGGCGCGGAATAATAGCTGATTGCTTGAAAATCAATTTTCGGATAGTGAACGTTTTGCCACTCAGGCTCCGTCATCGTCAACCATTTCTGATAAGCTTTCAGACGAAATGACAAAAGCCACTCAGGTTCATTCTTTTTAGCTGAAATTAATCGAATAGTATCTTCATTGAGTCCTTTGGGCGCGATATCAGACTCAATTTCAGTAACGAAGCCGTGTTTATACGGTTGATTAACCAGACTTTGCAGTACTGCACTCATTTGGTATCTTCCTTTATTTTAGTATTTATATATTTTGAAACAGATATCTTACAATCCTAAATTGCATCACATCGACCTGCTTATAGGCTAACCTGAAACAACGCTATAATTGAGATTGCTGCTAGCTAAATCTGAGCAGATTCTTTTATACTGAAACTATCACCACAGCCACATGTGCTATCAATATTCGGATTGATAAACTGGAAAGAACTATTGAGTCCTTCCTTGACAAAATCAATTTGAGAACCATCCAAGTAAGGCAGGCTATATCTATCCACCACTATTTTCGTTTTATGTGACTCAAATAACTGATCGTCGGGCCTAATCTCATCAGCATAGTCAAACGTATAAGAGAATCCTGAACAGCCCGATTTTTTAATCCCCACTCGGAGTGCAAGTCCTTTGCCGCGCTTAGCAATTTGTTGCTGGATATGTTTCGCAGCATTTTTAGTTAATGTAATTAGCATAACTTGGTCCAATATATTATCTCTTCGTATAAGCAGAAACTTATGTTAATTTGATTAGACACAGACCTAATAATATTGTTCTATAGCAATTTATCGATAAAGTAATTGTTAAACTTTTAAGAATTAAAAATATTCTTAAAACCCAATGCTCAGTTGTATGCAGCAGTTGTTTCACGTCGCATATCAAGCAGCGGCACGATTGCCTCAGTCTGCTTAGTTATCTGATTATCGACTAACTCCTTAAGTGTAACAGCTCCAAGATATTCAAAAATAAGCTCATTCAATTTTGCCCACAAATCATGCGTCATACACTTACCATCGTTATGGCAATTTTCTTTACCGCCACATTGCGTTGCATCGATAGGCTCATCAACCGCAAGAATAATGTCGGCGATTGATACCTTATCTAAATCTTTTGAAAGACAATAACCACCTCCTGGACCACGAACACTATCTACTAATTCAGATTGGCGCAGCTTTGCAAATAACTGCTCCAAGTAAGATAAGGAAATCTTTTGTCTTTGACTGATGTCTGCAAGTGTTATTGGATGGTTACTTTGCTGCAAAGCAAGATCAAGTAGCGCGGTTACCGCAAATCTTCCTTTTGTAGTTAATCTCATGATTGATCCTCTAAATTTGAGTGTTTGCAAAAATAATACCCGATTGATTTAGTCAACTATATAATACCTGATTGATTTGGTCAACTATATAATACCTGATTGATTTAATCAACTATAAATTAGATAATTATCCAACCATGCAGAAACCAGATAACCATTTAATAAATAGATGTAAAATGTGGCAACCCCCGAAAAACAACTGAGATCAAAATTAGAATTTTCTTGTAATGCACAGCAGGTTCTGAGATGAAAAAATCGAAATTCAATGATAGCCAGATCATGGCGATTCTCAAACAGGCGGAGTCAGGCGTACCTGTGCCTGAGCTGTGTCGTGTCGTGTCGTGTCGTGTCGTGTCGTGTCGTGTCGTGAACATGGTATGAGTAGTGCGACGCTCTACGAATGGCGCAGCAAATACGACGGCATGGATGCATCACTCGGAACTGGAAGATGAAAGCCGTCGGTTGAAAAAGATGTATGCCGAAGAGCGAATAAAATCCGAGTTACGTCAGGAGGCGCTTGAGAAAAAGTGGTAGTGCCTCAGCAGCGGCGCGATATGGCCAAACAGGCAGTTAAGCAAAGAAAGATCAGTATCCGTTTGGCCTGTAAGCCCTATGGTATCAGTGAAACCTGCTGTGGCTGACACACAACCAGAGAAACTGGCTGTTGCCGCTAACTAAAAACTGACCAGCTCTGCTAATTCAAAATTGAGCAAGTGAAATAGTGGCATAGCGTACTACACCGCTGTGGATAAGTCGACCAGACTGAAA